>JAGXLP010000002.1 GCA_018334615.1 Candidatus Bipolaricaulota bacterium | reverse complement strand
TATCCAGAAGCAAATTGAGATTTTCCTCATCAGTTGACCCAGGTCCCGCAAATCTTGCCGATCGTGGACCAGGAGCACCGTTTAAAGAAAAAACTTCAAGGCCAGAATCGTCGCTCAAAACGGGTAACCCAGTTTCTTGGCTTATGTACCTGGCTTTTTTTAGAGAATTGTCCGCGTAAGTTTCCCCACTCTCGTCTACGTCAGCAAAATTTCTCTCCCGAAATGAGAGGATTTGTAAGTTTTCGCCTGGAAACGACAGTATTTCCTTCGCTTCCTTGACTTTACCCGGATTCTTCGTCCCTAAGAGTAGGCAAAAACTACTCACTTGCCTGCGACTTCAATCCGATAAGATCCAGTTCGTCGGCGTAGATACAGTGCACGTAGTGATCGTGTTCTATTTCCCTGAACTCAGGCTCCTTTTCACTACAATCTGGCTCACTGTACGGACACCTGGGATGGAAATAGCATCCGGAAGGAGGATCGACAGGTGACGGCACGTCGCCCTCCAGGATTATCCTTTCAGATTCGAAGTCGGGGTTTGCAACGGGCACTGCGGACATCAAAGCTTCAGTGTAGGGGTGTTTTGGGTCCGAGAAAAGCTTATCTACCGAGCTTAGCTCTACTATCTGCCCCAGGTACATAACGGCAACTCTATCGCTAATGTGTTTGATTACAGAAAGGTCGTGAGCGATAAACAAATAGGTTAGACCAAATTCACCCTGGAGATCATCAAGACGATTGAGTACCTGGGCCTGAATGGAAACATCTAGGGCAGAAACGGGCTCATCAGCGATTATCAACTGAGGATCCAGGGCAAGAGCTCGCGCCACACCTATTCGTTGCCTCTGTCCTCCACTGAACTCGTGAGGATACCGTTTCATGTGGTTTTCGGTCATCCCAACGGCACGAAGCAATTCCTTTACCCGATCGTTTCTTTCTCGTTTTGATCCAATACCGTGAACTATCAGAGGCTCACCAACGATACTGGCGACGGTCATGCGAGGATTTAGTGAGGAGTACGGGTCCTGAAATATAATCTGCATGTCTCGCCGGAGTCGTTTGAGCTCACGTTTACCCGCTTGAGCAATGTCGACTACCTTCCCGGTTCCATTACCAAGCTCTTCACTGCGGAACAACATCTGGCCGGCGGTTGGCTCTATTAATCGCAAAATAGTCCTGCCAGCTGTGGTCTTACCACATCCACTTTCTCCCACCAGACCAAGAGTTTCCCCTTCGCGGATAAACAAATCTACGTTATCAACGGCCTTTACGTGACCAACTACGCGTTTAAAGACTCCCTTCCGAACGGGAAAATACTTTTTCATCCCGGTAACGTCAAGAAGCCGGTCAGACTCCATTTCTACCACTTAATCTCACCCCTATTAATGATCAATATGCAACCAGCAGGAAGATTTATGGTCTTCGCCCACCTTCTCCAAAGGTGGATCTTCCTCTTTGCAAATATCCATAACGTGAGGACATCTATTGTTGAACGGACAGCCCTCTGGGACTTCGTAAGGATCGGGAACAACGCCTTTAATCGGTTCCAGGCGTCCTTTGTCGACGTCCAGGGAAGGTATCGATTCCATCAACCCCTGCGTGTATGGCATCGTGGGATCCTTATATATTTCATGGACATCTCCACTCTCAACTATCTTCCCGAGATACATTACCACAACGTAACTGGTTATCTCCGCTATGACACCCAGGTCATGGGTAATAAACATGATCGAGGTATCAAATTCATCCTGGAGGTCTCCCATTAATTCCAGTATCTGTGCCTGAATAGTTACGTCCAGTGCCGTAGTAGGTTCGTCAGCTATAAGCATGGTGGGATTACACGAAAGAGCCATGGCGATCATCGCTCGCTGCCTCATCCCTCCGGAAAGCTGATGGGGGTATTCGTCGACTCTTTGCGCGGGCAAAGGTATTCCGACTTCTTCAAGCATCTGTATTGCGATAGTCCTGGCTTCCCCCTTATTAACATCCTGATGTAACGTTATAGCTTCCATAATCTGGTTACCTATCGTAAACACCGGATTTAAAGATGTCATTGGTTCCTGAAATATCATCGCTATTTCGTTTCCTCGAATGGAACGTATTTCCCTGCCCTTGGGGTTTAATTTTGTTAAATCTACGGGTTCGCCGTTGCGGTGAAACAGAATCTCGCCTCCTTCTATCTTCCCTGGCGGCATGGGTACCAGTCCCATGATGGAAAGTGCCGTGACAGATTTACCACAACCACTTTCCCCGACGACGCCAAGGGTCTGTTGTTTGTCAATACTAAACGTAACACCGTCGACGGCTTTAACCACACCATCTTCTGTATAGAAATAGGTCTTCAGGTCATTAAGCTCTATTAAAGGCATAAATCCCCCAAAAAGTTTTTTCGCCTAAATAATGGACAGCAGCAAACTTGCGATCATAAATAGAGCTGCCAGCACGGAGGTGGCAGTTCTCTTGGGATCGGTTTGCTCATCCCTGCCAAATACGGTACTTGACCCACCGGCACCAAAAGCACCGCCCAACCCAGCATGTTCACTCATTTGAACCAGAACTATACCGATAAGTCCAAACGAACTCAAATAAAAAATCACTCGTATTATTAGCGCGATCATTTTACCTCCTAAATATTATAACGTACTTCCTTTCATCGCAAACGAATCGGACCAAAATATTAGCCTAAGAAGAAAGGAGTAACTCGATAAATTTAATATCTTCTTCGGTAGTCAATTTTATATTACCCCTTTCTCCCCGGACTACCCGTGGCTTTAAATTAGCATAATTCATGACCGCTGCGGCGTCGTCCGAATAATACTCATTCTGTTTTACCGACTTATCGATAGCCCCGAAGACGAGATCTCTCTCAAAACATTGAGGGGTTTGTACTCTGACAAGTTTATCTCTGTCTACGGTAGGACCGGCAAAACCCTCTTTGTTTTCCCGAATAGTATCAACGGGTTTAACACCGGGAAACGCGGCACGGTGTTCTACAGCCGCTTCCAGAAGAGTTTCGGCCAATTGAGAACTAAAGTACGGTCTTGCACCATCGTGAACAAAAACGTAATCCGTATCCATATATTCTAATCCCGCTCGGGAGGAGTCCTGCCGTCTTTCGCCTCCGGGAACGGTTTCTATCGGTACATCTACTTCCACGGTGGATAGTACTCGGCTCTCCAACATATCCTCATCCTTCTCATTGAACACCAAAACGAACTCGTCAACTGCTCCAGTACCGATGAAGGTAGATATTGAATAGTTTAACACGGGAGACCCAAGTACCTCTTGATAAACCTTGTTTAACCGTCCGGCCATCCGCTCACTTCTGCCGGCGGCTAATATCACCACCCCGACCGTGTATTCTCCGTACATTTTCCGGATTTATCCCTCTTCCCCTTCTTCACCTGACGAGCTAGTAACCTGGTTTATGCTTTTGTCGGGAAGTGTGACGGTAAATATCTCCCAGGAACCCGTTCTGTCCGAGTTGAAAACAACTTTAGAAGTACCACTCCATCTCGGATTTACATCCTGAGACGAGTTAGTGGTTAACCTGGTTTCCTCGGAACCATCCACGTTCACGGAGTAAATGTCTGTATTGTCATTCCTCTTGGACACGAAGACTATTCTTTCACCCTCAGGTCCCCAGTCCGGACCCCAGTCGTCGTAATCATTCCGGGTTATCTGTTTTCTCTCTTTTGTTTCGGGGTCAAACCAGATGAGCTGGAAATTTCCGTCCACTTTGGTAGAAAAAATCATCTCCCTACCATCTGGAGAGGCAACGGGCTGCCAATTCTGAATATCGGGACCTTGATTAAACAAGGAACAACCGGATAAGGAAAAAAGCAGGCCGGCAATTAACAGTACAAGCAAAGATATTCTCTTCATTAACTAGCCTCCAGTTAATTCAATCTTCAAGTTGCTCGATCTATCCTTCCCCCAGGTAGCATGACTTATATATAAGAGACGTTTTCCCCGAGAGCAAAGGCAAACAATCAATAAGAAAGTTTAGCGGCGACTTGACCTTTTTGCAATGTTATGATATCCTTAAATTCGCTTTAGAAACCACTTATAAAACTTTTAAAGTTGAGTGATATATCCTGCCAAAAACTTGGACAGTAAAAGAGATTTTAGACTGGACAAGGGATTATTTTAAGGGGGCGGGGGTCGAAAGATCGCGTCTGGAAGCAGAAAAGCTCTTAGCTCATACCCTGGATATAGATAGATTAAAACTCTACACTAACCCGGACAGACCGTTAGACAAAAAGGAATTGGATAATTTTAGACCCTTAGTTAAAGAGAGGAAATCAGGTCAACCCTTACAATACATAACAAATCAGGTTTCCTTTATGGGATTTACTTTAAAGATTGACGATCGAGCCCTGATTCCCAGACCCGAAACGGAAAACATGACGGAAGAAATCCTTTCTCGGTTTAGAGAACAAAAGAACCTAACCGTACTGGATCTGGGGACCGGCTCGGGAGCAATTGCAATAGCAATGGCTCGGTTTTTAGTCCAACCAAAGGTCACGGCAGTGGATAAGAGCGCCGACGCTCTAGAACTGGCAAAGATCAACGCCGAAAAAAATAACCTGGGAGATCAAATAGAATTTCTCCAGTCGGACTGGTTTTCCGATGTTAGTGGCACATTCGATCTGATAGTCTCCAACCCGCCTTACGTGGCAAGTTCAGAAATAGTTGAATTGAAGGCTGAAATTAAGGATCACGAGCCTATCGAGGCTTTAAACGGAGGAAAAGAAGGGTTACGAGAGATCAAACATATTTTATCAGGGGTGGAAGAGTACCTAACCGAGAACGGCGCTATTTTTCTCGAAATAGGGCACGCCCAGGGCGATAAAATAAAAGACTGTGCTTCCTCAGTTAATTTGAGTAAGATAAAATTGTTGGAAGATCTCCAGGGAAAGGATAGAATTTTATACGCCAGAAAAGGGGAGTAAATATGTCAAAGATCGTACAAATTGCCGAGTTGTCTGTTTACGATGGGGACGAAGAGGTATTACTGGAAAATTTAAGCTTCACATTGGATCAAGGGGATATTGCTCAACTTGCCGACATGACGACAATACAGTACGATACCCTTTTTGACGTATTAACCGGGGATATATCTCCAAGCTCGGGCCAGATAGTTCTCGCGGACAGAAATATCGTTAGGTTAAGCCCAAAAAAAAGAAAAAGAATGTTAAGAGAGGAGGTTAGTTTCCTCCCAAGAGAGTTTCCATTACCAGAAAATAAGACGGTCCTTCAAGCCCTGAAATTCAAGTTAGCAGTTACGGAGATGCCCCGAGACCTCGAAGAACGCCTGGAGGAAACTCTCCAACTAACTGGACTGGAGGACGAGAGGGAAGCTCTCTGCCGACAGAGAGAAGAGACAAAAAAAGCTAAAACCAGTTTAGCTATATCCATAGTAAACAATCCCGACCTACTTGTTTGCCACGAACCGTTTCTGGCCTTAAACTCACAAGAGAAAGAGGAAATATTAAAGGTGTTGTATCGGGTTAACGAAGAAAAAGGATTGAGCGTTTTGTTACTGACGGATGATTTAAGCGGAAATTTTGACAGAGTCAGGAAAATTGAAAGCAACCTGGACAGCAGGGTCGTCGGTTAAACTAAAATGAAAAAAAGTTTCTATTTCATCAGAGAGTTCGGGGGCTTGATGGACCGGGGTAAGTATGGAAAGGTCCTCGGCGCGCTGTTATCTATTTTTATCTTCATAGTCCTTATCTATGTGCTTCTGCTTCCAAAAAACCAACCACCGAAAGTCTCCAACGATCTAAAAAATTTTCCCGAGAATCACAATACGCTAACCCAGATTAAACCAGGACTTTCCGCAGGTTCAATTAACGACCTTTACCTGTCTCTCCGAAGACTGGAGTCAGTGGAAAACATTATCCTGGTGCTGTCAGAAGAAGTTCAACAGGGAATACTCAGTATACCACCGGAATTTTCGGGTGATTCAGATTTTTTCCTGATTAAAACTTCCGACAGGGAGAAATTACTGGAGGAACTAAAAACTCAACCACAGATAGAAATGGTTTCTACTCTTTCAAACTTATCTCAGTCCCGTAGGTCCGATTCACTGACGCTGTGGGTGAAAATTATAATCCTCTTAATCGGCGTCCTCCTGGCTGCCATGACCTTTTACTTTATTCGATCTACCGCCAGAGATATACTCGACAGCTGGGAAGGAGAGCTTCAGATAGTAAAATATTCCGGTCTTTCCAGATTTTCGGTAAAACTACCGCTGGTAATACTCGGTTCACTCACTGGCTTTATCGGGTCTGTGTTGAGCATTTTACTTCTGTTTGCACTTTCTGCGTGGTCTATTAGTGGACTTTGGTTAAGCCAACAGCTATCGGGATTATTGAACAGCACTTCCCTGCTTATCACAATGGCCTGGTCAATCCTTCTGGGTATAGTCCTGGGATTTCTTGCTTCTCTTTCCAGCACACGCGTGGTAGACGAACAATGGAACTCACAATTAAACAATAACTCCTGACGGGTGATAAAACTTGAACAGAGAAACTGCTTTAGACCTAGTAAAGGAAAACATATCAGAAGACAATTTAATAAAACACATGAAGGCAGTAGAAGCGGGAATGAGGGAACTCGCCAGTTACTTCGACGAGGATGAGGAAGAATGGGGAATCGCAGGTCTTCTACACGATCTCGATTATGAAGATACTAAGGACGACCCGGACCAACATGGGATTAAGACAGTCGGGATGCTCAAGGAATACGATCTCTCAAACAAACAACTTGACGCGATACAGGCCCATGCAGGCCAAAAACCCGCCACAACAAACATGGAAAAAGCAATTTACGCCATAGACCCTTTAACCGGCTTAATCGTAGCCGGGGCCTTAGTACATCCAGAGGGCCTCGAAGACATGGATCCAGATTTCATCAAGAACCGATACGACGAAAGCAGCTTTGCAAAATCGGTTGATAGAGAGGCAATAGCAAGCTGCGAGGAGATGGGGTTTGAACTTAAGGAGTTCTTCAACCTGGTATTAACAGGCATGCAGAAGATTCAGGGCGAACTGGGGCTCTAGTTTCTTTTTTTTCTTTGACCCTAAACTTTATAACCAAGTTACCATCTCGAGCTATTTAGAATTTCAGCTTTGGACAGGAAAAACAGGGCGATAAAAAAAGAAAAACCCCGCTAATCTTTGATAAAGCGGGGTTTTCAAATGGTATCGTCAAAAATCCTACTTCTTACGGAATAATTTATTCGACAAAAGTAAGCCGGGCCATCTCTGCTCCATCTCCCCGTCTTGGAGGCAGTCGTAATACTCGCGTATAACCACCCTGCCTATCTTCATAACCGTTTGCAACTTCTTCAAATAGCTTTGAAACTGCCTTCTTATCGTTGAGGAAACTAAATGCTTTCCTTCTGGCCTGACCGTCTCCCTTCTTTGCCAGAGTAACCATCCTATCGGCGAATCGACTGGCTTCTTTTGCCTTCGTAACGGTGGTATCAACCTTTCCATGTCGAATGAGATCCTTTACCAAATTAGCGAGCATACTCTTCTGGTGGCTAGACTTGGCAAGATTCCAACCTTTTGTTTTATGATCCATCGTCATCTTCCTCCTTATCAACCAAAGCATAACCAAGTTCGTCCAGTTTCTCCTCTACCTTTTGCAATGTTTTACTCCCAAAACCGTGAATATCAAGCAACTTATCAGACGTCTGTTCTAATAAATCTTCCAAGGTGTCTACGCCCTTTTCCTGAAGAAGGTTACAGGCACGTTGGTTGAACCCAAGGTCTTCAAGTCGTTCCTCGAACTCCTCCGGAACCTCTTCTTCCACTTCCTGCAACGTCCCCAACTCCCCAAAAGGATGTTCGGGCAGGTTAGAAAACAGCTCGTACCTTCTGGCAAGTATCCTCGACGCCCTGCCGACTGCTTCTTCAGGTCGAATTCCCCCATCCGTCTCCAGCTCGAGCTCCAATCTGTCGCAGTCCTCTCTACCCCCGGCGCGAACCCTGGAGACTTCAAAGTCTACATTCCTAATGGAAGAAAAATCCGAATCAATCGGAATCACTGATAAGGGAGAATCTTCCACCTTATTTTCATCCGCGGACCTATATCCTTTGCCGGCCTCTACGTCCATTTCCATATTCAATTCGGCGCCATCCGAGAGGTGGGCTAAAACGTGATCAGGATTGGTAACCTCTATTCCCGATTCCACCTGCAAATCGTCAGCGGTTACTTCACCAGGTTCGTCTGCTTCCAAATATATCTTCCGCTTTTCCGCCCTATCCAGTCGTAAAGAAAGCTCCTTGACATTCATAATAATTTCAATGATATCTTCTCGCACACCCTCTATAGTATCGTATTCATGGTACTTCCCATCAAACCTAACCCGGGTCACTGCAGCACCAGGTATCATTGACATCAGTACTCGTCGCAGGGAATTTCCAAGAGTAGTTCCCATCCCTCTTTCCAGAGGGCCGACTACAAGACGACCATATTTACTTTGCAGTTCTTCAAAATGTACGTCTTCCGGTTCAATATATTCTAACATTAGCCCTCCGCTATCTATAAAAACTTTATCGAGAGTAGAATTCTACAATCCGGTTAACTTGAAGCGATTCTTCCACATCATCAATAGCGGGTTCGGATAAGACAGAAGCTCTCATATTATCGGGCTCTAAGTCAATCCAAGGCGGAATACGGACGCTATCTTCGTTCATCAGACTCCGCAGTCCTTCTTTACTCCTCGAATTTTCCTTAAACGCCACTACATCCCCCTCTTCAGTCATATACGAGGGGATATCAACCGAACGACCATTTACCTCAATGTGCCCGTGGTTTATTAACTGTCGTGCCTGGTCGCGAGATTGGGCCAATCCACTTCTGTAGAGGACGTTATCCAGCCTTTTCTCCAGTTTCCTCAGAAGGGCTTCTCCGGTGACTTCTTTGCCTGATTTCGACTGTTCAAAATACTTCCTGAACTGCTCTTCCCGCAAACCATAAATACGTCGAGCTTTCTGTTTTTCCCGCAACCTTATTCTGTACTGTGACCAACGGGACCTACTTTCCCCTGCCTCACCAGGAGGATAGGATTTTCTAGTTAACGGGCATTTATCCGAATAACACTTTTCCCCTTTTAGAAAAAGCTTTGACCCTTCACGTCTACATTTCTTACATTTAGCTTTGGTATCTCTTCCCATTTTGTCAATACCCTCCTTTTAACTATGGGCCCGCGGGGTAATGTTCGAGACTTTCGTAACCTCTATGCCAGCCCCCTCAATCGTCTGAATAACGGAATTTCTTCCGGAACCAGTCCCTTTTACCGTTACAATAACTGATTTAACTCCATAATCTCGTAATTGTTCAACCAGGTTTTCCGCAGCTACCTGGGCAGCATAAGGAGTTCCTTTTCTAGATCCCTTAAATCCAACTGCTCCCGGAGTAACCCAGGAAATTACATCCCCATCGGTATCAGTGAGCGTCAATATAGTGTTATTAAAAGAAGCATTTACATGAACTCGCGCCTTATTTAGCTCAATCTGTTTTCGTGCCAATTAAATCTCTCCCCGTTTCATAGCCCTTACTTGCCTGCCTTCGCTTCCCTTGGACCTTTCCAAGTTCTCGCATTGGACTGGGTCTTTTGGCCGTGAACTGGTAAACCAACCTTATGTCGTTCTCCTCGGTAACAATCGATATCTTTTAATCTCTGAATATCTGCTTCGACCTTCCGTTCGAGATCACCTTCTACACGATATTCGTCAATAGCGTTTCTAAGTTTAGCCACATCCGCTTCGGTAAGTTCGTGAACAAACTCATCGGGATCTACACCCGATTTCTCTGCAACTTTTTTTGCCCGACTGCCACCAATACCCTTGATGTAAGTAAGGGAAATTTTAACCTTCTTATCTTCCGGAATATCCACACCTGCTAACCTTGGCATCCTTGATCACCTATTGTTTTAGTTAACCCTGGCGCTGCCTGTGCTTTGGGTTCTTGCATATAACTTCTACCCGACCATTACGCTTTATGATTTTACAATCGTCACATATCTTCTTTACTGAACTTCTAACCTTCATGGGTACCCCCTCACGAATCAGGATTCACGGTAGACAATCCTACCTTTGCTTAAATCATGGGGTGAAAACTCTACCAAAACTCTGTCCCCCGGAACAATCCTAATAAAGTGCTTTCTTATCTTACCGGAGATATGACATATTGCCTCGTGGCCATTATCTAGTTCAACCTTAAACATCGAGTCCGGCAAAGCTTCGATAATCTCGCCTCGTTTTCTTATGATGTCATCGTCTTCTTTTTCTGCCATGGCCTTTGTAAACCACCCCTTACAAGAACCTCCGGTCCATCCTCAGTGGCAGCAACCATTCCCTCAAAGTGTGCAGACACCTCACGACCTGCAGTAACCGTCGTCCAGCCATCGTCCAAAACTTCCACTTTCTCCTCATCCCGTTTGACCATTGGCTCTATACAGAAAACCATACCCTCGTGTATCCTTTCCCCCGTATCTGGTTCCCCGAAGTTCGGTATCTGAGGATCCTCATGCATTTCTCTTCCGATTCCGTGCCCTACAAATTCCTTAACCACGAAGTACCCTTTCTGATTGACGTATGAACCAATTGCATGAGAGACATCGCCAACACGATTGCCGGGAATAACCTTATTTAAACCTTTTGTAAGAGCCTCGTTGGTTACATTGATAAGATCCATCTTACTTTTTCCGACATCATCAACAGGGACTGTAGTGGCAAAATCAGCAAAAAGGCCCTCTCGTTCTATTCCTATATCAAGCGAGAGTACGTCCCCCGAGCTGATTACACTTTCACCGGGAATCCCATGAACTATCTCCTCATTTAACGAGGTACACAAAGAATGGGGAAAACCACGATAATTTTTGAATGCAGGCTTTGCACCAGCGCTTACTATCAATTCTTCGGCGTACTCGTCCAGTTCCAGAGTAGTCACGCCTGGCTCTACCCTGGATACAACATTACCCAGAATGCCTCGCAAAATGCTAGCATTTTCTCTCATAATTTCAAGTTCAAAATCGGATTTTATCTTTATCATTAATAATCGCTTTAACTAATAATTTCCTGAATTTCGCTATTTATCGTCTCAGGTTCCCGCTTTCCATCAACCTCTTCCAACAATCCCTTTTCCCGGTAGTATTCAATTAGCGGGGCTGTTTCCTCCAAAAAGGTATCAAACCTATCCCGAATAACCCTGGACTTGTCGTCAGAACGTTGATATAGCTCGCCCCCACATTCATCACATATTCCTTCCCGATTCGGCTTTTTGAAGATCGTATTATAGATCTTCCCGCAGTCCGAGCAAACCCTCCGTGACGACAATCTCCTAACCGCCTCTTCCTGATCGATTTTAATATATAATACAAGATCCAGATCTACCACTTCATCAAGCTCTTCTGCCTGATTTACGGTCCGGGGGAACCCATCAAAAACATAGCCCTTGTCCTCGTTCAATCTTTTCTCAACCATATTTACGACCAGGTCGTCCGGAACCAGCTCTCCTTTTTCCATGTACTCCTTTGCCTGGAGGCCAAGATCCGTTTCTCTGTCAACTTCCTCTCGCAAGATATCTCCAGTCGCAATATGAGTCAGATTTCCATCTCCCACGAGCTTCTCGGCCTGAGTGCCCTTTCCAGCGCCGGGCCCTCCTAGCAGAACGAGATTGAGTTTCTTTTCCTTGCCCACAGACATTATCTAGCTCCTTCTGCCCAGAAGCGCGGAACCACCGGCTTCTGTTAAGCTATCGTAATGACGCATGACCATGTGGGATTCAATCTGCATCAAGACATCCAGCCCAACTCCGACCACGATCAAGACTGAGGTACCGCCAAGCCAGAACGAAGTTAAACCACTGACAGCGGTAAAAACGTAGGGTAATACAGCAATTGCACCCAGGAACATGGCTCCAACCAACAATAATCTATTGAGTATAGATCGAATGTATTCAACCGTAGATTCTCCAGGCCGAACCCCGGGGATAAAACCACCGGACTCTTTCAAGTTCTTTGCCACGTCATTCGGGTCAAAGATTATCGCACTATAGAAATACGTAAAGAAAATTATCAAAAGTACGTAGGCAAGCAAATAAGGTATACTGCCTCTCTGGACCCACTGGGTCATCCAGGACAGTCCGGGTGCCCACTGGGCTACGGTCATTGGAAGTGATAGCAAAACTGAAGCAAATATGATCGGTATCACTCCACCCTGATTTACCTTGATGGGTAAATGACTGGTATGCCCACCATAAACTTTTCTACCCGCGGTCCTCTTGGCATATTGAATCCGAATCTTTCTTCGTCCTTGCTGGACGATAACAACTCCGGCTATAACAGCGATGAAAACAGCGATAAGTATCAATCCCCAGATAGGACTGACGGTTCCGGCATTAACCTCTATCCAGGTACTATACAACTGACTGGGAAATCGTGCCATAATCCCTGCCATGATTAGTACGGAAATTCCGTTTCCTATACCATTTTCCGTAATTCTCTCTCCAAGCCACATCAAGAAAACCGTACCTGTAGTCATGGACAAAACAGCGGTAATAAAAAATAACACGACGGAGCCTTCAATCATACCCTGCCTAACCAGGAAAAAACTCCAGCCATAGGATTGGATAAATGCAATTGCCAGAGTCCCGTACCTCGTATATTTTGTAATAACCCTTTTACCCTCTCGACCCTGTTGCTGTAACTCTTTTAACTTCGGGACTACGGCAGTTAAGAGACTCATAATAATTGAAGCATTAATGTAAGGAGTTATTCCAAGACCAAAAAGGGTCCCTCGCCCAAGTGCTCCCCCGGTAAACATATTCAAATATTGAAGAATATTTCCCCCGCTCTGTTCGAAAAGTCGGGCCAGAGCTTCGGGATTTATCCCCGGAATAGGGATATGCGTGCCTGCACGAAATATCGCGATGGCCCCCAGCGTAAACAAAATACGCTTCCTTAGTTCAGGTATCTTTAGTATGCTGGCCAGCTGATTAAGCACGGGAAATCACTCTTCTTTGCCAATTACTTCGCAATTGCCACCAGCTTCCTCGATCTTTTTCCTTGCTCCGGAACTAAACTGGTCGGCTTTGACTGTTAACTCCTTCGTCAGTTCTCCGTCACCCAGAATCTTCAGACCATCTTTTACAGTGCCAATAAGACCATCCGCCTTTAATCGGGCACGGTCAACGACTTCTCCATCCGAATACCTGTTTAACTGATGGACGTTTATCCATTCGAGGTCCTTTTTGTTTGGATTGGAAAAGCCTATTTTGGGAAATCTCCTCCATATCGGGGTCTGGCCTCCCTCGAAACCGACTTTCGTCTTTCCCCCGCTTCGGGCATTTTGTCCTTTCGTTCCTCGTCCGGACTCATGACCGCCTTTTCCCGATCCGTATCCCCTACCCAGGCGGCTTTTCCCTTGCCTGCTTCCTTCTGTGGGCTTCAGGTCCTCTAATTTTTTCATTTCTGAAAAGCCTCCTCGAGATCTTCGAGGTCTTTTCCCCTGAGACTGGCTGCTTCTTCAGGCGTCTTCAACCGGCTAAATCCTTCTGTGACCGCTTTAGCCAGAGTCATGGGGTTATTCGTTCCTATTGATTTCGTCAATATATTATCCAGTCCCGCCAATCGGCAGATAGTGCCAACGACGTCCCCGGCAATTATTCCAGTTCCCCTATAAGCAGGTTTTAGTATAACTTTGCCCGCTTTAAATTCTCCAGTAATTTCATGAGGGATAGTTCCGTTCACGATTGGTACCGTCACCAGATGTTTTTTCGCGTCCCTCACGGCCTGTCCGATAGCTTGAGGTATTTCATCCGTATTACCTGACCCTACACCTATCCTTCCCTCATAATTACCAGCAGCCACCAGAACCCGGAACCTTAAATTTCTACCTCCCTTTGTTACCTTACTGACCCGGCTTATATCAATGACGTTATCATCAAATTCATCTTTCCTTCTATTATTTCTTGGCATAACTAAAACTCGAGTCCCTCCTCTCTCATCTGATCAGCCAGTTCCTTGACCTTCCCATGATACGGGTAACCACCACGATCAAATACTACTTCCCTGTGTCCCTTTTCAACCAATTTTGAAGCTAATAAAGAGCCTACCTTTTTTGCGGTCTCGATCGTAGCATTTCCTACCTCTTCCTCAAGGTCCGGACTTAAACTGGACGCGGCAGCAATTGTGTCCCCGTTGATATCGTCAATTGCCTGAGCATAAATATGTCTATTCGATTTTTTGACGTAAACCCTGGGTTTCCTGGAAGTCCCTCTGATATTTCTTCTAATCCTTTTATGCCTTATCTTTCTCTTGCTTTCTCTATCGACTTTTGGCACTACTGTAATCCTCCTAGATTTTAAATTCACCCGGAACCAGATAAGTAAGTTTAACTGCTACCGATCTCAGCTTCCTCTCCACCCGACAATTTCCCTTCCTTCCTGATAATTTCTTCCCCTTTATACCTAATCCCTTTTCCTTTATAAGGCTCGGGCGGTCGGAGACTTCTAATATCAGCAGCCACCTGACCAACCTCTTGTTTGTCGGGGCCCTTAATAGTAACTTGATCGTTGTTCTCTACCTCAGCCTCAATGTGTTCGGGTAAATCGTAGTCTATGGGGTGAGAATAACCTAGCTCGAACACCAAATCATTACCTTGCTCCCTAACTCTGTAACCCAGTCCCTCTAAGACCAGAGTCTTTTCAAAAGGATTAACCAACCCTTCTATCATGTTTGCAACCAAACTTCGGTAGAGTCCATGCTTCTCTCGGTATTCTTTGCGATCACCTTTACGCTTTACGACAACATGATCGTCTTCTATATCTATAGCAACAAAGTCAGAATCGTATTCCTGTGCAAATTCGAGACCGTTATTCCCTTTCACTTCTACGGCATCATCTCTAACGGTTACCTCTACTTCCTCGGGTATATCAATTGGCGCCTTTCCCACCTTTGACATCTAAATCACCTCACCAAACCTTTAATAACAATTCCCCGCCAACTTCCTCTTCGCGAGCGTCTTTTCCAGTCATTAACCCTTTGGAGGTACTAAGCACGGCAGTTCCCAATCCCCCGAGAACCATTGGTATCTCGTCTTTAGATACGTAAACTCTTCCCGAAGGTTTGCTTTCTCTTTCAATACCCTCGATTACCGCCTTCCCTTTTTTATAACTAAGGCTCAAATTAAGATTTTTCTTACCTGCCGGCAACTCTTCTACCTCGTAATCTGATATGTAGCCTTCCCGTAAAAGTACCTGAGCGATTGATTCTTTTAACGTGGAGCCCGGCAAGGAAACGACGTCATGTCCCCTTCGACTTGCGTTCCTTATTCTCGTAATCATATCGCTAATCGGATCCTGTGTAGTCATGGTGTTCCTCCCAGTATTTCTTAACTTTACCAGCTAGCCTTTTTTATCCCGGGTAGCTCTCCCTCGTGGGCAAGCTCTCGAAAACAAACACGGCATATCCCAAAGTCCCTTATGTAACCCCTGGAGCGTCCACAAATATTACATCTGTTATAATCTCTAACGTCGTACTTCTTATCCTTTTTTGCCTTTTCGACAAGCGCTTTTCGTGCCATAATACCCTCCGATTATTCTCTAAATGGGGAACCTAATTCCTTCAGGAGATAATACCCCTCTCTGTCCGTTTCGGCACTGGTCACTATGGTAATATCCATGCCCTGAACCCGCCTAACGTCGTCGAACGTAATTTCCGGAAAAACCAGCTGTTCATCAATCCCCAGGCTATAGTTGCCTCTTCCGTCAAAAGAATCCGGTGAAAGGCCACGAAAATCCCTAATACTAGGCAGAGCAAGGTTAAACAGCTTATTTACAAATTCATACGCCCGTTCTCTTCGTAACGTAACCTTGCAGCCCACAGGAACACCCCTTCTAATATCGAAATCCGCAATGGACTTCCGTGCTCTCGTCACTACGGGGTTCTGTCCAGTGATTGTCATCAGGTTTTCCACGGCACCGTCGATGATTCCGGGATCTTCCCGTTCCGAGATTCCCATATTGACTACTACTTTTTCTATTCCTGGTACTTCCATTGGATTACTATAACTCAACTCATTCATAAGTTTACTCTTTATTTCCTCTTCATATTTTTCCTTGAGCATTTCCTATTCCAGAACCCCCTCACATTTCTTACAAACTCGAACCTTTTCACCCGCTACTTCGTCAAATCCAACTCGAGTGGGTTCGTCACAGGAAGGACAAATAGGCATTACGTTGGATATATCAATTGGTTCCTCTCTCTCTATAATGCCAGGTTCTTTTTGTTGTTGAGTCCGTTGCTGGTGTCTCAACCTAAAATTGACGTTTTCCACAACGACCCGACCTGATTTTGGATCTACGCTTAACACTTCACCTTCTTTTCCCTTATCGTTGCCCGCGATGACCTTGACCCGATCGCCTTCCTGAACTTTCCTCATAATTACCTCCTATAAAACCTCGGGCGCCAGGGAAATGATACGAAGCATGTCCCCTTCCCTGAGTTCTCTAGTTACGGGGCCAAAGATTCTCGTCCCTACCGGCTCCATTCTTTCATCCACCAATACTGCGGCGTTATCGTCAAATCTTATGTAAGAACCGTCTTCACGGCGAAAATTGCTCTTCGTTCGCACTATGACAGCCCGGACTACTTCTCCCTTTTCCAGGTCGCTATCAGGTATCCGTTTCTTCACGGAAGCGGTGACGATATCACCGATCTTACCCTTGTTTTTGTTAGATTGTCCGAGGACGTTAATACACCTTAATCGTTTCGCACCGGAATTATCCGCTACTTTTAGCTCTGTCTCTTGCTGGATCACGACTCCCCTCCCGGCTTTTCCAAGATCTTCTCCAGCATCCACCTCTTCTTCTTACTGATCGGCCTCGTCTCACTGATTACTACCCAGTCCCCTTCTTTTGCTTCCTCTTCCTCGTCGTGCGCGTAAAACTTCGACCTCTGTTTTAAGTACTTTTTATAGCGTGGATGTTGTTTATGCGTATCTACAGCGACCGTTATAGTTTTATCCATATCCGCGCTGATAACCTTGCCTCTTTTTTTCTTCTTCATCTCACTCCACTCCTTCCCCTTCTCTCTCCCTTCTAATCGTCTTAACACGTGCGATATCTTTTTTCGTCTTCTGAAACTCAGCCGTATTGTCCAGTTCCCCCGTGGCCTTCTGAAACCTCAGATTAAATAGCTTCTCCTTCAATTCGTCGACCTTTTCTTCTAGCTCTTCGTCAGTTAGCTCCCTTAATTCGCCAGGCCTCATTTTTCTCCTCCCAACATAATTCTCTCCTTGAGCCTCGTTTTTAACGGCAATTTGTACGAAACCAACTGATGAAGGCGTTTAGCTTTCTCTGCATCCACTCCCGAGAACTCAAAAATGATTCTTCCTGGTCGTATAACCGCAACCCACTCGGCCGGCTCCCCTTTTCCCTTACCCATCCTCGTTTCAGCAGGAGTTTTAGTTATCGGTTTATCGGGAAAAACTCTAACCCAGATTTTTGAATCACGCTGGGTCTCGTGAGCAAGGGTCATTCTTGCCGTTTCAATTTGTTTACTGGTTAGCCAACCGGGGTCCTTTGATTGAATTCCGTATTCACCAAACGATACCTTGTTCCCTCTACTAGCTCTTCCCTTAGTTCGGCCCCGCTGTTGCTTTCTATGTTTCGTATCAGCTGGATATAATGCCATTTGTGACCATCCTTAATTAAAGACTCAAACCTTCAGGTACACCCTCGGGTAATATTTCCTCTCTAAAAACCCAGGCCTTAACGCCGATCGGTCCATATTTAGTTCTCGCTTCGATAAAACCATAATCTATATCCGCCCGGATAGTTTGCAGGGGGATTCTCCCTTCGTCCTGCGAGACCGATCTCGACAAATTGGCCCCTCCGATTCTTCCGGAACATTTCACTTTTACACCTTTGGCACCCTTAGCCATTGATCGAGAAATTACCTCTTTCATGGCTCTGATCGGCGGAATTCTGTTCTCGATCTGAAAGGCCACTTCCTGAGCGATCAATTGAGCCTGCAAGTGTGGCTTGCTTGCCTCCTTGACGGATATGTTAACGTCCCTTCCTGTTTTATCGCTCAATTCCTGCTGGAATTTATTTATCTCACTTCCACCCTTGCCGATGATTATCCCCGGACGAGCAGAGACAATTATCATCGAAATTCTATTGTCTCTGGGCCGTTCAATGCTAACTTTTGCGATTCCCGCTCCCCGGTATCGTTCCTCAACTGTTTCTCGTATCTCATGATCCTCCGCAATGTACTCAGGGGCTTTCTCATCGCTATACCAATTGGACTCCCATTTCTTATTAACGCCTATACGAAAACCGACCGGATTTACTTTCTGTCCCATTATTCTTCCTCCACTAGGATTACTTTGATATGACTTTGCCTTCGTTTCATTATATCAGCCCTGCCTTGAGCTCGAGGTTTCATTCGCTTGATCGTTTGTCCTTCATCAATCGCAGCCTCCTTGACCTTGAGCTTATCTACGGCCATGTCGTGATTATGTTGAGCATTAGCTATTGCCGATTCCAAAGTATCCTTTAAATACCGGGCAGCCTTCTTTTTTGAGAACTTTACGGTTTTTAACGCTTCATCAACCGATTGTCCCCTAATTGCATCCGCAACCAGCCTGGCTTTTTTCGGAGAGACCCTTACGTTCTTGGTAATCGCTTTGGATTCTTTCATATTACCCAACCGGGGTTATCGGTTCTTTCTTCCGTATTCCGCCGTGTTCTCTAAACGTTCTCGTCGAGGCAAACTCTCCTAGTTTGTGTCCCACCATATTTTCCGATATTTCCACGGGAACATGATCACGACCATTATGTACCTTGATCGTCAACCCAACCATTTGAGGTAATATTGTAGAATCTCTCGACCAGGTTTTAATTTCTTCTAGCTCGCCTTTCTTCGCCTTTTCAACCTTCTTTTTTAAGCTATCCTTTATATAGGGTCCTTTTTTAACTGACCTGGGCATTGTTATCCCCTCTTTTTCTTGGTACGTCTTTTGATAATCTTCTTATCGCTCTTCTTTGACTTCCTGGTTTTTCCACCTTTGGCCGGCACTCCCGTAGAAGATACGGGGGGCCTTCCAACATAAGCTTTTCCTTCGCCTCCCCCATGAGGATGATCGACCGCGTTCTTTGCTACACCTCTAACCTTCGGCTTCCTTCCCAGGTGTCTAGAACGACCGGCCTTTCCGCTCTTAACGTTTTTATGACTTGGGTTGCTCACCTGACCGACCGTGGCTTTACACTCCGGGCTAAAAGTCCTTATTTCGCCCGAGGGCAACTTAACATCTATTTGCTCGGGATCCTTGGCAACTATTCTGGCATCTACTCCGGCGGATCTTGCAATCTTCCCACCGGAACCGGGCGAGAATTCTAAGTTGTGAATCGGCCTTCCAGCCGGGATCTTTCGCAAAGGTATAGCATTTCCCGGCCTAACTTCGGCACTATCCCCCGCTTCAACCATATCACCGACTTCCAGCTTCAGCGGAGAAATAATATAGCGCCTCTCACCGTCAGCGTACAATAAGAGAGTAATCCAGGCTGATCTATTTGGATCGTATTCCCTGCTTACCACCTTTCCCTTGATACCTTCCTTATCCCGGAGAAAATCTACCTTCCGATATTTTCGTTTATGTCCCCCGCTTCGACCTCTTACTGTCTCCTTTCCCTGGTTATTCCGTCCTCCGGACTTTTTAAGGGGCTCAAGCAAAGACTTTTCCGGTTCATCGGTCGTCAGCTCATCAAAATCAGTCACTTCCGCATGCCTTTTTGCCGGCGTGACGGGTTTAAACCTCTTTATTCCCATGGTTTCACCTAACCCTATCCAAATATATCAATTCTGTCTCCTTCGGAAAGCTTCACGTAGGCCTTTTTCCAGGAACTGGTCCTTCCTTTTTCCTGATTTAATTGTTCCCTCTTCGGCTTTCCCTTTAAGTTCATCGTGTTTACGCTCAATACATCTACGCCAAATAACTCTTCAATTGCTTCCCTTACCATAACCTTGTTTGCCCGTGGATGGACCTGAAACACGTATTTGTTACTTTCTTCCTGGAGTCGCCAGGAATTCTCCGTAACTACGGGCTCTAATATGATATCCTCTTTACTAAGTTCCATTAAAACCACCTATGTTACTCTACCTTTTCTTCTTCCAGCAAATTATTTTGGAGATTCTCGACGGAACCCTTGGTTAGCAAAATCCCCACGTGTCTTAAAATTTCGTATGCATTTATCTGAGAAGTGGAAATACAATCAGCAGCTGGGATATTGCTAAAGGTCTTTCGAACTTTCCAGTCATCTTCTTCCTGAGACACAATTATAAGAGTATCCGTAGGCAATTCAAGATTTTCGAGTAGAGATACTCCCTGCTTAGTCTTGGGTTCTTCAAATTCAATCCGTTCAACCACGACCAAATTACCTTCTGAATACCTCGTGGACAGGGCACTTCTTATCGCCTTATGTTTCATCTTTTTAGGGAGGTTCATCGCGTAGTTTTTCGGTTTTGGACCAAATATCACACCGCCCCCACTCCACAATGGGGAGGCCCTGTGACCGTGCCTTGCCCGACCGGTACCTTTCTGCCGCCAGGGTTTCCTGTTGGATCCCTTTACCTCCGACCTGTCTTTTGTATTGGCTGAACCTGCTCTTCCATTTGTCCTGTAGGCTTTAACCGCTCGATAAAGGAGATCGTTATGGAATTCAATTCCCAATAGGTCTTCCGATACTTCAATCTCCCCGCTAATATCAGCTTCTTGACCCCTTACTTCCAGGTTAATCATCGCTACTCCTGACTTTTAATATGTTTTCTCGCGGTCCGGGTACCGAACCTTTGACCACCAAAAGATCTTCATCGGTGTCAACTTTCAAAACTTCCAGATTCTGAACGGTAACTTTATTAAAACCAGTCCTTCCGGGCAACTTTTGCCCCTTCAACACTCTACCGGGCTCAACACACATACCAATTGAACCGGGCTTACGGTGAAAATGAGAGCCGTGCGTTTTGGGACCGCCCGAGAAATTCCACCTTTTAACTACACCCTGGAAACCCTTCCCTTTCGAATTGCCCGTAACATCGACAGTACTTCCTGGATCAAATTGATCAACCGTTATCTCGTCTCCGGTGCTGAACTCCTCCGGATCGTCCACGCGGTACTCGACTAAAAATTTCTTGGGGTCCACACCGTATTTATCGAAGTGGCCTTTCATTGGCTTGGTCAACTTCTTTCTCTCGGTATCTTTATAGCCGAGCTGGATTCCATTGTAACCTTCCTTCTCAAGAGTCTTTACCTGTACAACCACCGCCGGCTCGGATTTAATTACCGTTGCTCCCACGGCAGCACCCGTTTCATCGTAATACTGAGTCATCCCAACTTTTTCCCCTAACGTCCCTAACATTTTCTTGACCTCCAAATTTGGCTCAGGTTGCTTTGTGCGTTATAGCTTAATCTCTACGTCAATTCCTGTAGGTAGTTCGATATCCATTAGTGCATTTATCGTCTCCGACGTAGGCTCCTGGATATCAATCAACCTATTGTGGATTCTTCGCTCAAAGTGTTCCATCGCTGTTTTGTTTACGTGGGGCGATTTCAAAACAGTATATAACTTCCTCTCTGTCGGGAGTGGCACAGGTCCGGATATCTTGGCTCTGGTCTCCTCCGCGGTTGTTACAATTCTCTCCACGGACCTATCCACCAACTCGTGATCGTAACCTTTGAGCTTAATTCGTATTTTTTCTCTTGCCATATCTAATAACCTCGTTTATTTAAAATTTCTTCCTTTACTTTCTCAGGTACGGGTTTAAAGTAAGAAAAACTTAATGAATAAGTCCCTCGTCCCCGAGTAATGGAACGAAGTCTCGTGGCGTAACCAAACGACTCGGCGAGTGGAAGCTCAAACTCAATTAGTTGAACCCCTTCACGATTTTCTATCCCCGACACTTTTCCTCGCCTTTTTGAAATGTCTTCCATCACATCTCCAACATAGTCAGGAGGAGCAAACACTTCACCTTCCATTATTGGCTCGAGTAATCTGGAGTTTCCCTTTAACGCTCTTGCGGTCGCCCTGGAGCTCGCAGCTTTAAACGCAATGTCGGAAGAATCTACCGGATGATGATCTCCATCATAGAGAGTGGCCTTAATATCGGTTACGGAGTAACCCGCCAGTTTTCCGTTGCCAAGAGCTTCTCTTATCCCCTTTTCGACGGACTTGATATACTCCTTTGGGACTCTCCCTTCTCTGACGGTGCTTTCAAAAATCACTCCTTCCCCTCTTCTCAAAGGCTCAAATGTCACCTTAACCCTGGCGTATTGACCCCTACCACCAGTCTGTTTGGCAAATTCCTCATCAATATCGGATTTAGATTTGATCGTTTCCTTGTACGTTACACTAGGTTTGCCAACCTGCGCTTCTACGTCAAATTCCTCTCTTAACCGCCTCGTTATTATCTCCAGGTGAAGTTCCCCCATACCGGAAATAATTGTTTGGTTTGAATCCGGGTCGGCCTCTACTTTAAAAGTAGGGTCTTCTTTGGCCAGCTTGTTAATCGCGGCATTCAATTTATCTTCGTCCGCCTCTCTACGGGGCTCTATAGCGACCGAAATTACCGGATCGGGAAAATCTATCCTTTGAAGGACAATAGGATCGTCAACACTACAAAGAGTTTCACCGGTTGACGTATGATCCGGACCTACAACGGCAACAATATCACCGGCTTTTGCTTTTTCAATCCTCTCTCTCCGGTTTGCATGCATGTGGAACATCCGCGAAACCCTTTCCCTATTGCCGGAGTTTGGATTATAGATGTTGTCACCTTCTTCCAGGGTGCCAGAATAAATTCTCAGGTAAATCAAAGTACCGGTATACTGATCGGTCGTAACTTTGAAAGCAAGGCTGGAAAATGGTTCATCGGGCGAGGGGGGTCTCCTAACTTTATCCTCTTCGTCGGTGCTCCCAACCTCATAGCCCTCAACTGCCGGTACGTCAATCGGGCTTGGGAGATAATCGACAACTGCATTCAAGATCGGTTGAACCCCAATGTTTTTCAGGGCCGAACCCCCGAGAACCGGAACATAGGTCTCATCTATTGTGGCCCTTCTCAAGGCTCGATCGATCAAATTTCTGGGAATGTCCTGTTCTTCCAGGAATCTCGATAGCAACTCATCGTCAAAATGGGCAAGTTTTTCGATTAGATCCTCTCTCCATTCTTCCGCTTTATCCCTGACATCTTCAGGTATCTCGCTCCTTTGGTACTCAGCCCCTTTTGTCTCTTCGTCCCACGTCATTAATGACATATCAACCAGATCTACCATGCCAAGTAATTCACCCGACTCGTCCTTATAATCTAATTGAAGCGGCAGGGTAGTGACCCCTAACCGCTCTTCAATCATTTCAATCGTCTTTTCGTATCTGGATTCTGTCCTATCAAGCTTGTTGACGAAAGCTATCCTCGGAATACCATAACGATCTGCCTGGCGCCAAACTTTTTCGGACTGAGACTCAACCATCTCAACCCCGGAGAATAGAGCCACAGCTCCATCCAGGACGCGGAGTGATCTCTCAACTTCCGCAGTAAAGTCTACGTGTCCGGGAGTATCTATTATATTTATTTGGTGATCCCGCCAGTAGCAAGTTGTCGCAGCGGAAGTTATAGTAATACCCCGTTCCTTTTCCTGATCCATCCAGTCCATTTCCGCATCTCCGTCGTGGACCTCCCCCATCTTGTAGGTTCTTCCGGTGTAATACAGCATACGTTCCGTGGCAGTAGTCTTCCCGGCATCGATATGTGCCATAATGCCGATATTCCGCATATCCTCCAATCCTTCATCCCTTAAGGCTTTGTCCGCGATCTCGTCTGATTTTTCTTTCGTCATTATCATGATAATTAAATAACTACCTCTGATACACCAGAATTCAATTTACGAATAAGCTAATTTGTTTAAGATAAACCGGAGTTATACTGAATCGCCGAGGATTTACCAGCGATAATGAGCAAAGGCCTTATTTGCCTCTGCGCGTCGGTGGGATTCAAGCTTTTTCTCGTAAGCTTCCCCTTCCTTATTGCTGGCCAATATTATCTCATTTGCCAAACGATCTTCTATCCGGGGTTCATTTCTATTTGAAGCAACATTAACCAACCAGCGAAGGGAGAGAGCCACCTGTCTGTCAGGTGGTACTTCATAAGGAACCTGATAATTGGCCCCTCCAACTCTCCTGCTTCTAGTCTCCAAATCTGGAGAAATATTGTCTATCGCTTCCCGGAAAACTTTTACCCCAGGCTCCCCTTCCCTTTCTTCAATCAGGGAAAAGGCATTATAGATAACTTTATAAGCCTTATTTTTATTACCGTCCTGCATTACGTAATTTACAAACTTCCCGACGATCTTGCTACCGTGTTTGATATCCGGTTTAACGTCACGTCCAGGCAGTCCCATTAATCGTTCCCCCTAACTAGATTTCTTTGTTCCATATTTCGACCTACCCTGCTTCCTACCCTCAACTCCAGTTACGTCATACGCCCCTCGAACGATATGATATCTTACTCCGGGCAAATCCTTAACTCGGCCACCACGGACCAATACTACCGCGTGTTCCTGTAATTCATGTCCTTCACCCGGAATGTAGGCAGTAACTTCCTTGCCATTACTCAATCTAACTCGAGCTACTTTTCTCAGTGCAGAATTGGGCTTTTTCGGAGTCCGAGTATAGACCCTGGTGACTACTCCACGCTTTTGGGGACAGCCATCCAGCGCTCGCGAACTTGTCTTTTTCTTTTTGGACGTCCTTCCTTCCCTTACCAGTTGATTAATCGTCGGCATATCTTTTTTTCACCACTCCTATAAGTGTCAGAAATTATAAGCTAGCCCCTTCATATTGTCAAGCTGAATTAGAATCCACGGGGGTTAACTCGTCCTTCTCCTCTTTATTTTCCCCCTCGTCGTCGGAGGTCTCGCTTTCAGGCTCGAAGCCCGTCCCGACGGCCACCTTTTTCCCGACAATTATATTTGGCTTAAGGCCTTTCAATTTGTCGGACTGTCCACTAAGCGCGGCGTTTGTCAGAGACGAGGTCGTCCTCTGGAATGAAGCGGCGGATAACCAACCCTTCGTTTTAAGCGCCGATTTCGATATCCTGAGTAACTGCCTGTCTCCTTCTGGGAGTTTGAACTCCAGAATCCTGGGTGTGACGATTTCCCCATCGACAATCAAGGGGAGCTTTTCCACTCCCGATCTCATCGTATGCTGTAATAGATTTTCCGTTACCGTCTCTCCTTCCCTGGCAATTAAATGACTCCCGCTGTAAACGTCATCGGACACCTCCTCGCCGAGTATTTCCTCTCGGCGCTCCCGAATTCGTTCGTTCTTTTTCCTGAGACGTCTAACCACGTTGCGAAATTCCTCTAGCGTGATTAGCTCATTCTGGGTCAAATCGGAATCTCCCCTATCGGTGACAATTACGTTATTCAACATCTGGGCAATTATTATTTCCACGTGGGTATCGTTAATATCTACACCCTGGCTTTTGTAAACTTTTTGAATTTCGGTAAGCAGGTACTCGTATGTCCTCTCCATACCGGCTTTGTCCAGCAAATTATGTGGCGGAATTACTCCCTTGGAAAGCTGTTCACCGGGCTTCACTTTATCTCCCAAATCGACAACGGGTGAATGGGTCAACTCGACTTCTTCTCTGTAGCGGTAACTCACCCGGATCAAATCATCCCCGGTTTCGTCGAGGGATTCTACGATTAACTTCTTATTTTGAGGCCTATCAAGAGAGAACAACGCCTTTCCTTTCTTAACTTCTTCCCCATCTCCAACTTCGGGTACCATACACTCGGTAATCGGAATCCTTTTCTTTCCGTCTTCCGGCTGGAATATAATAACTGAGTTGTCGGTTTTCACTAACAAACCTGATTTGTCGGCAGTCAACTTATCAGATTTCTTAACATCTATCAATCCCTCGCCTTCCTCGACACCTTCTCCTTCTTCGACCAGGGGTTTTGCCATTGGTGGAATGAGATGGTCGATGTAATTTTCTTCGTCATCGACCAGTGTAATTAGCCTGCGTCCATTGTCTA
Source organism: Candidatus Bipolaricaulota bacterium (assembly GCA_018334615.1). Taxonomy (GTDB): domain Bacteria; phylum Bipolaricaulota; class Bipolaricaulia; order M55B111; family M55B111; genus JAGXLP01. Next base: position 12,199 of record JAGXLP010000002.1, on the reverse strand, counting down.
TTCTTTCGACAGTACCACTTCTCTTCGCAAATACCTGATCCAGTTTTACCTCTTCCGACAGGACGTCGCCTTTCTCTACAGGACTACCTGATTCTTCGCTAATCTCTATCCCATCCGGCAATTCGTAAAAAGCATCCGTCCTGCGCATCAGCAAATACATTACGGGTTGACCGTCTTCTTTTACAAATCTGACTGTGCCAGCATGGGGACTTGTATTATCTACAAGGTCCGAGAGCCCTACTTCCTCGTCGGGTTCAACCAAGCAAAGTGACGAAGGAATCGTCATCTCCTGGGGTTCTCCTTCAATCTCCAGGCGTTTACCTTCTTCGGTATCTTCTATCTCAGTCACATGTCCTTCAATATCAGTAATAGTAGCCTGAGCACTTTTCGTCGTCTTTCGAGCTTCAAACAGTTCTTCCGCCCTGGGAAGACCCTGAGTGATGTCTTCGCCTGCAACACCGCCGGAGTGGAATGTCCTCATTGTCAGCTGAGTCCCTGGCTCACCAATGGATTGTGCCGCCACTATACCGGCAGCCAGACCCAGGTCGACCAATTCGTGCGAAGACATATCAATTCCATAACATTGCTGGCAAACTCCCTTCTCCGTCTCACATGTAACCGGGGATCTAACCACAATCTGTGGTCTAATTTCTATTTCTTCGATGTCACTGGCCTCTAACCTATCCAGCTCAGCTGGACCGATTACATCATCACTGCTCAAGATCGCCTTCCCGGTCTCAGGATCTTTAACGTTATTTACGGTACTAGTACCAATAATCCTCTCTCTGTCCTCTTCGGTTAGCTCGGTTAAATCGACAGAAACCTGTTTATTCCCCAGCTTGGCGGCAAGATCCTTGTGGACGAGCTCCCCTTCTTCGCCCATTATACTTCCATCGCTCGGATCGACTACTGGTTCTGCTAGAATCTTCCCGTAGACTCTTTCCTCTATACCCTCCATCAATTCTCCTCCGTCGTACTTCAGCGGATCTATTTCTAGCCCCCTGTTCGTACCACAGTCCTCCTCGCGCACGACAATATTAGAGACAGCCTCAACCAACCTCCTGGTGAGATAACCCGAGTCGGCCGTCTTTAAGGCTGTATCCGCCGTTCCCTTCCTTCCCCCGTGAGTAGATATAAAGTATTCCATCATATCCAGTCCTTCCCGAAAATTTGATTTCACAGGCATTTCAATTACGTTACCTGATGGGTCAGCCATCAATCCACGCATTCCTGCTAACTGTTTTACCTGATCAGCACTACCCCGTGCCCCTGATGCTACCATCATTTGAAGTGGGTTAAACTTATTCTTTGCGAAATTCTCCATGGTAGCTTCTTCCACCTTATCAACCGTCTCATGCCAAATATCGATAATAGTAGAGGATCTTTCTTCCTCGGAAGCAAGACCTTTCTCGTACATTTTGTTTACCTCACCGACTCGCTCAGTAGCTTTTTCCAGGATCATGGACTTTTCCTCGGGGGCAAGACAATCCTTCGTAGAAACGGTAAGAGCTGACTGAGTTGCCTCGGAGAAACCGAGCTCCTTTAACCTGTCCAGCAAGCTAACGACCCTCTCTCTGCCGTAATTTTCATAAACTTTCATCAACATGTCCGAAAGATCCGACGACTCAAATAGTTTCCCGTAATCTCGTAGGTCATCCGGGAACAACTCGTTCAGTTTGGCTCGTCCCAGGGTGGTATCTTTGATTTCTCCGTTTATCCTTATTTTGATTGGTGCATGAAGGCTGATGACGTCATTTTCATAGGCACGTTTCGCCTCCTGAAAGCTGGCAAAATATTTGTCCTTTCCCTTGCCTTCCTCGTCCACTTCAGTAAGATAGTAATAAGCGTAGATCTGATCCTGCGTGGGTTTGGACAGGGGGCCTCCGTAGGCAGGCGACAGTAAGTTCTTAGAAGACAGCATAATATCGCGTGATTCTTTCACAGCTTCCCTGGTCAGAGGGAGGTGAATAGCCATCTGGTCTCCGTCAAAGTCAGCGTTATAGGGAGGACAAACATGAGGGTGAATGTGGATTGCGTCCCCGTCCACCAGCTTTGGCTCAAATGCCTCTATGCCCAGTCGATGAAGCGTCGGTGCTCGGTTAAGCAAAACCGGTCTTTCCTCAAGCAACTCTTCGAGATAATTCCAGACGTCCGGCATATCACCCGCCAGAGCCTTATTTTTTACCTCGTTATAGTCGGAATAGGTTGTGTCGTCCAAATACCTTGTAATAAAAGGCTTGAATAGTTCCAGTGCCATCTTCTTTGGAACCCCGCACTCCCAAAGCTTTAACTCAGGGTCTACTACAATCACTGCTCTGCCGGAATAGTCAACTCGTCTACCCAATAGGTTTCGTCTTAATCGACCGTGCTTTCCCGATATCCTATCCGACAACGATTTCAGAGGACGGTCGTCCTTGCCTCTGATGGGAGTATTCTTCTTCTCGTTATGAATAAGTGCGTCCACGGATTCCTGAAGCATTCTGCGCTCGTTCCTGAGTATTACCTCCGGGGCCCCCATATCCTCCAGTCGCTTGAGTCTATTGTTCCTGTTAATAATTCGACGATAAAGATCGTTCAAATCCGTGGTGGCGAACTTTCCTCCTTCTAAATGGACTATCGGCCTTAAATCTGGAGGAAGGACGGGAATAGCTTCTAGAGAAATGTCGCTAGATTTGTTTCCCGAATCCCTGAGTTTTTCAACGACGCTTAGCCTTTTCGAAAGCTTGTTTTTGGCGGTCTTGGAAGTCTCTTTTTCCAGTCGATTACTCAACTTCTGGCTTAATTCGTTAAGGTTGATATTTTCCAATAATCCTTTGATTCCCCGAGCGCCTGTGTGGGCGGAAAACCCAGCCGGATATATCCTTTCGTAGGCTTCTTTTCCCAGCTGAGTTATCTTGTCTCCAACTTCAAGCGGAACTTCTTCATCGTTCACGGCCGTAACCAAAAACGCAAGGTTATCCACCTCTTCCTGGGCCGGCTCTGACTTTATAGCGTCTCCGTAGCGTGATTCGGCCATGTCAAGGAAGGTTTTCGAGCAGATTTCACCCACCGGGGTCTCCGCGATCAGCTCCCCTTCATCTAACTCGTCTCCTTCATTAACCTCCAGTATAACGTCTTCGGCTACCGGGAATTCCTCTTCGCCTACTGTAATTAACGCTATTCCTTCGCCATTCTGAAGCTTTTTGTGCTCAATCTCGACTTCCCCCGACTCACCGGCGGATATTTGAGGAGCATCGTTTATGAGAATCCCTTTCTCCGTTTCAAATTCAAGATGATCTGAGAGTATTTCCAGTTCCGAACTATATAGTCGTTCCCCCTCCCTAATTTTTTCGGTCTCAGAAGAGGTAACAATCGAAATATCTTCTAAAGTTGTCTCGGCTTCATAGTAAGCTATCTTTCGCAGGGTTTTCTTCTTGATATTCAATAACTTGCTTAACGGACTGGATATACCCTTCAAGAACCAAAAATGAATTACCGGGCTTGCAAGTTCTATATGACCCATGTTCTTCCGTCTAACCGAAGAATCGGTCACAAGTACTCCACATTTCTCACAGGTTATCCCTTCATACTTCTTTCCCTCGTATTTTCCACAGGCACATTTATAGTCCTCCTCGGGACCAAATATTTCCTCTGCATATAACCCGCCCTTTTCGGGTTTATGAGTCCGGTAATTTATTGTTTCTGATTCAGTAACTTCGCCATGAGACCATCTTCTAATCTCTTCGGGCGAAGCGAACATCAATTTCACTTCTTCGATATTATCGCCAGACAACATCCACAATCACCTCTTATAAGTCAAGAAACCCGCACTAAGTGACGGGTCTGGTAGAAAAACATTGGAGTACAAACTTCGATTCAAAAAACGAGAATCGACCCAGCACTCAATTGAGGATAGGTGTTTGGTTAAACCAAAAGTCCTAATTACTACAGTTAACGTAGCCAAACTAACCATAACTCCTCCAGGTATCAAATTTCTGAGTGCTGAAGGGCTTTCTCGCCAAGTGTTGATAGCCAACCATATTATATTAACAAAAGCAAAATAAATACGCCCCACCAGCCTGAACTAATGACTGGAATATTGATCTTGACCGTGATAACTCCCTCGGAAAGATAAACCCAAAAATCGGACAACTGTGTTGATAGCTTTATATTTGTGAGTTGTTGGATAACACAAATGACCAACAATCAATAGAACTCCGTATCATAAGGAAGGCTTAACGCCCACGCGTTAATCGCATCAACCGCATTGAGCGCCGACAGGTTCCGAACAGAATTTAGAGGCAAGAAGTAGGTTAGTAGACAATACCCCCTCACTCGAACCAAGGAAACCCGCTCTTCCAGTAATTAATAATAAATAAAGGATACCCTTCTCCCGGGCACGACCAACCGGATTAACCAAACCTGCACCATTTCCCCATCATTAACTACAACTTCTACAGCCTCATAAAAAGAAGATCAAATGTAAAATTAACCTTCGTCAGAATTAGACTCCTTTACGGCACTCGAGTCTTTGCCGGCTGATTCCTTTCCATTTCCATCATTCTTGCCGTTACCACCATTGTTTTTGTAATTAGAATTGCTATCGTAATCCGTTCGGTAAAAACCACTGCCTTTGAAACGTATTCCCACTCTTGATATCATCTTTTCTACATCGGAGCTTCCACAGTCCGGACATTCAGGAATTACGTCCTTTTTACCGTTTCTTCTCAAAACCTTAAATATATTCTCGCACTCGGAACAGCGATATTTATAGAGTGGCATAAGTACCTCCAACTTCCCATAAAACCGATCTTACCCTGCTAGTGCCTTATAAGATTTACAGGAGGGTTCAGCAAGTATATTACCGGACCCTCCTGTAATATTTATCCATTTATCTTCCAAATTCCCGTGTTATAATAAAAAGTCTTAAATAATTCGATCTATCAAAAACTGCTCACCAATTATAAGGAAGGTTTCCCGAATTTCAACTTACTGGAGGAAATCCTTCCAGTTTTTACTTTGGCTATTAGCGACTTTCGAGTTTCCCGATCCCGCAAAAATATCTCCGGGATTTCCATCGATACGCCTGAGCTCCTCATCAGGAATCTCGTGTAAAAATCTTGAGGGGATGTTGCTATATCTCTGTCCATAGAGGAACCTGCTGTCGGTGTAACTCATAAATACCCTCTCTTTCGCCCGGGTCAGACCGACATAACATAACCGTCGCTCTTCCTCTAACCGCTGTTCCTCTAGAGATCGCTGATGGGGAAGCAATCCGTCCTCCATAGCAATCAGGAAAACGTAACCGAACTCCAAACCTTTTGCCGAGTGCAAAGTCAAAAGTGAAACTTTGTCTTTTCTATCTTCAAACTCGTCCACGTCGGACTCCAGGGCAATATTTTCCAAAAACCTTTCTATTGCCCCTTCACCTGGATCCATTTCCTTTAACTGACCGATCAGCTCCTTGATATTATTCTTCCTATCCTCGGCGGACTCGGGATCGTATTCCTTTTCCAGCCAGGAGAAATATTCCAGGTCGGAAATCATCTCCTTAACGAAATTTGCAGGTTTCTGTTTGTTTTTTCTCTCCCGAATATTTTTAATTAATTCCACAAATGACATCAATCGAGACAATTGGCGGCCGGAGAGGGCGGGACATTCTTCAGACCGGTTTAATACGGCCCAGATAGAGGACTCACAATCTCTTGCACAGTTCCGGACTTCTTCCTGTGTTTTTCGCCCTATCCCTCTTCTGGGTGAATTGATGATTCTAAGCAAATGCAGGTCATTACTTGGATTGCACGCCACTCTTAAGTACGCCAAAATATCTTTTATTTCCTTGCGTTCGTAAAACCTGGTTCCTCTAACAATTTCGTAAGGTATACTCTTTTCAACCAGCTTCTTCTCGATTCCCCTCGATAATGTATTTACTCGATACAGTATCGCTATCTCACCCAGCCTGGCTCCTTTCTTTCTTAGCTTGCCTATCTGTCGGACGAGAAAATCAGCTTCGGCCTCTTCGTCCGGAGCGTTATACACGGATAACGCCTTACCTTCTCCTCTATCCGGCTCCATCTCTTTTGGTTTCCTCAATTCATTGTTCCTGATAATTCCGTTTGCCGCCCTTAGAATAGGCTTTTTCGAACGGTAATTCTTTGAAAGATGTATTACTTTCGCCTGAGGAAAATCCTTTTCAAATTCCAGAATATTACTTACATCTGCTCCCCTCCAGCCGAATATGGCCTGGTCATCGTCTCCAACGACACAAATATTATCGTCGGGCTCGGCTAATTGGCTGGCCATAACGTATTGAGAGTGGTTGGTGTCCTGGTACTCATCCACCAGGAGAAATTTAAACCTTTCCCTCCAGGATTGAATAGGGGTCGAATCATTTTCTAACAAAATGGTGGGAAGCCGAATCAAATCCCCAAAATCCAGGGCATTCCATTCCTCCAGGCTCTGCTGGTAGTTTCGGTAGATCCTGCTAACTATTCTCAATATATTGTCGTCGAGCTCTCCTGCTCTCTCCGATCGAAACTCGTCCGGTCCAATCAATTCGTTTTTTGCGTCATTGATGAAGGAGGCAATCATTCCCGGTTGAAACTCCTCGGTAGAGATGTCGAGATCAACCATTATTTCTTTTATCGCCTTTTCTTGATCGGTACCGTCATAAATCGTGAAAAATCGATCATGGTCCAGTCCTGATTCATCGATATGGCGACGGAGAAACTGAACCCCTAAAGCATGAAACGTTCCTAACCACGGGGATCGACCATTCAACTGGCTGGGCAACAATTTTTCAAGTCTCTCCTTCATTTCATCCGCGGCTTTGTTCGTAAAGGTCAAGCCCAGTATCCGGTCCGGATCCACATCATAATAATCTATCAGGTAAGCGATTCTATGTGTTATAACCCTGGTTTTGCCACTTCCGGCGCCGGACAATACCAGCAGGGGTCCTTCACGATGTGTTACTGCACCTATCTGGTCGGGGTTTAGTCCGTCAAGCAGTTTTCTTTTTTTAGTCATGTCAACAATTACAACCTCAAATTATCTAATTTTGATCCATCCAGAGGAAAAACATCCATTCTGTAAGTCTCGTTATCGTGCTCAAACCTGTATTTAACTGGTACGCACTCTTCTTTGCCGGCGCAACTCTTACTCGCGGCAATTCTAGCAGCCAGCTTTATTGCCTTCCTCAGACTCGAGTTAGACTTTTTCCTCCATCGCGATCGAACGAGAGCCATAGGACCCTCGCACGTGGGGAGATAAACACGCAGGTCTTTTGGAAGGAAGTAATTATGAAGTTCCCTTTTCTCCTCAGATCCTTCTCCAAGCACTACCTTGGTATCCGGAGGAATTTTGTAATAGCTATCGAAATCCAGCAAACTAAGATCGTTCACGTTAAAGCTCTCTTCTTCCATCAAATTCTTCAGCCGGCTCCGGAATCTTGGCTTCGTCAGCTTACACCTCTCCTCGGCGTTAAAAAAATCCTCTTCGTTTCCCAGCCCCCACTTTTCCAAAATAACATTGAGGTTGTTTTCATTTCCCTCTAGCTCCCGGGCCCGGGAAGAGATCCATCTTTCTTCTTTTTCGGGAAGGGACTCGGGCGCAACTGAGGAAGCCAGAGGACGATACACCAATCCTTCTACTCCTGCTAATTTGTCGATTTTACTGAAACCATTCATCCGTGCATTTGTTTGAGTGTTTCCCCCGGCTACTTCACCTGAGACCAAAAAATCGGCCTCCACCTGGTTTAAAAAGTTCTTTCCTGTTCTCAGCAGAGTAGCTTTGCACCTTGAACAATAGGAACTTTTTCCGGGAAATTTCCTTTCACCAAAAGCCCCAATATGTCTCGTCTTTCTTTTTAATGATTTGCTTCTAAATTGGGTATTTGGCCACAGTTCGGTAGCAAGTTCCTTTATCCGGTCATAATGGTCAAAAAATGGGGATCGCAGGGTTAGGATAATAACTCGTTCCAGCCGGCTGTTCTTTACCACCAGTTCTGTAGATATAGAACTTGAAAGGCTACCGGAAAATAAGGAAACAGCCTCTGGCATTGGTTTATTCCCTTTAGTCCAGACACTGAGTTTTATATCTGAGGATCAATCAGACCATACTGGTTATCGTTACGGGTGTATAAAATATTGAGTTTATCGTTTTCCGAATTTATAAAAACGAGAAAATCCTGCTTGTAAGAACTTAACTGTAACGCCGCCTCGTCAGGAGACATTGGTTTTTTGAAATACAGGTCCGTTTTTACAATCTCTCTCTCGTCCACGCTTGTCTTCGAGTTTTCCGGAGTGGATTCAATTTCAGGGTCTACTTCACCCCTGTGTTTGTCTTTCATTTTTTCATTGTATCTTTTTAACTGCCTTTCCAGTTTGTCCATTGTACTATCTATAGATACGTACATGTCATCTGAAGCTGCTGATGCTTTCGCTATTTTCTTGTTAATTAAGTGAGCAAAGGCTTTGACCATCCTCCTCTCCTTTTCGACGTCCATCGTAATTTCCACGCTGATGATTCCATCAAAGAACTTCTGCAGGTTTTCAGCTTTCGAGATAGCGTACTCCCTCAAGGGATCACTTTGTTCCATATGCCTTTCTTCTATTCTGACTTTCATTTGTCTCACCTACGGTAAAATTATAGTAACCAATCGATTTTGCTAATTCAAAACACTAATCCCAAAATTAACAAGTTAAAACTTAACCGCCCCCCGACCCATCGCGGTGTCGGAAAGAACTTTTCGGTCAAAATGATACTGGCCAAATTTTTCAAGCAAGAGAAAGCTCTTTTCTATCAATTCACTGGAGAGCTTTAACCGTCTAACCTGAGTCGGAGGTAGAGACAACAACTTGATAAGATTCTTCCTCAATCCCCCGGATATGGCGAGTCCTTCCTCAGCCCCACAATCCGAGCATACCACTCCACCGTCTCTCGGTGAAAAAAGGAGCCTACTCTCCCCTTCCATTGTCTTTCCACATTTCGTACATCTTTCAAGCTCGGGTTTGTAGCCTAATAGGTAAAAAAGCTTAAGGTAGAACGCCAGCTCCAGGGTCCTCGCCTCTTCCTGTTTCTGGTCCAGGGAAGACAGTGTTTGTTTAAACAAATCATATACTTCTTTCTCCCTTCCTCCCTCCTCCAATAACCTATCGACGGAGCGAGCACACCGAAGACCCACATTTATAGCCTCGCCGGATTTTCTGATTCCCTCCCAGGTCCGAATCGCCTCGCCTTCGCTAATGAAATCCAGGCCGGAACTCCCATAATACACGATTTCGGAAAGATTTAACAGGTCAAAAACGCCGCCAAACTTACTGTCAGATTTCCTGGCTCCTTTCGCTATGCCGGCAAATTTTCCCACCTCTTTGCCGAACAGCGTAACAATGTAGTCACTCTCCCTAAAATCTATCCTCCTAATCACAAATGCCACGTCATTCTTTATTGCCATTCTATACCAAACGGTTGCTAATCGTCCGGGGCTCCTTTAACTATTTCGACCCCGCTGCTGGCACCTATTCTGGTCGAACCTGCCTCTATCATCCTCATTGCTGTCTCGTAATCGCTTATTCCTCCTGCCGCCTTTACCCCCGTCCGATCGGAGACTATTTCCCTCATAAGCTCAACGTCTTCGACGGTCGCACCCTCCGGTCCAAAACCGGTGGAAGTTTTGACAAAATCGGCTCCACTCGCTCCCGCGATAATACAACCTGCCTGTTTTTCGTCCTTCTCCAGCAGTCCCATTTCCAGGATTACTTTGACGATTATATCCCTCGCACACTTCTCCGCTACCTCGGTCACCGCCATAATGTCCAGTGCAACAGTCTGGTGGTCTCCGGTTTTCAGTGCGGGTAAATTGACCACCATATCAAGCTCGTCTGCTCCATCTTCTACCGCAACCTGGGCCTCGAATCCTTTCGCTTCCCGGGTATGGGTTCCGTGGGGGAAGCCAATTACAGTATCCACAATGGGGGTTTCTCCCTCCAGTAGTTTCTTCGCCCTGGAAACGTAAATAGGTTCCACACATACGGAAGCAAAGCCGTATTCCTTCGCTTCCCGGCAAACTCGCTCTACGTCCTCCACCCTTGAACCTGGACCAAGGGTTGTATGATCGATCATTCTGGCAAGTTCCGATCTGTTCATCGCTCCCTCCTCGATAAGATTAAGAATCACTCGCTTTCGAACCCGGTCAAAGATTCTATCGTCTCAGTTTTCCTGTTCCAATTCTTTGATACCTTGACCTTTAAGTCCAAATACACCTTACTCCCGACAAGTTTCTCTAGATCCTCTCTGGCCCTCCTGCCAATCTGTTTTATCTTTTTTCCGTTTTCACCAATGATGATTCCTTTCTGGGAATTTCTGACCACGTAAATATCCACAAAGGCCTCAAACAGATCTTCAGACTCTCTTTTTTTGTATGATCTGGTCTGGGTAGCAACGGAATAAGGTAATTCTTCGTAAGTTAATTTATATATCTTCTCTCGAACCAGTTCAGAAATCAGGAAACCCAGCGGTTTATCGGTTACCATGTCCCGGGGGAAGAGCCTTTCTCCTTCTGGCAGGTGATTAATAATAACCTGTAGCGCCGAACCGACACCATCCCCGGTAAGAGCAGAAATTGGAATGTACTCCTCAAATATCCCCTCCTCCTCGTAAGCTTCGAGAGTTTTCGCAATTTCGGCGGGAGAATGTATATCCACTTTATTTACTAACAGGACGACATCCACGTCCTGACCGGCGATTTTTTTGAAAAATGGCCGTTCATCACTTAAAACTTCCTTCCAGGGCTCAACCATGTAGATAAGCAGATCGGAACCTTTTATTCCCTTTCTGGCCTCCTCGACCAGATAACTTCCCAGCGAGTTTTCAGGCTCGTGCAGGCCCGGGGTATCCAGAAAAATGACCTGGGCGTCGTCTTGGTTATAAATACACTTGACTCTGTTTCTTGTTGTCTGGGGTTTGTCGGAGGTAATAGTAACCTTGTCGCCAATGATTCTGTTTATGAAAGTCGACTTTCCTACGTTTGATTTTCCCAGAAGGTGGACAAATCCTGATTTCAACTTATTCAGCTCCTATTTACTTAGATTATAGTTAAGGCTGAACGATACTTCCAGCATCACAAGAGGCTTAAAACTCTTGTCCTTGATTTGCTCTCTGGGTATAATGGCTTTTGACTAAAGAAGAAAATTTTAGAACGATTATGTAAACTCGGGGGAAATTTAAGTTGAAAATAAACGCTAAGGCGTTTGCGAAAGTTAACCCGTATCTTAAGGTAAAAGGTCTAAGAGAAGACGGCTACCATCAACTGGATATCGGTTATTTAACCATAAATCTGGCGGATAAAATAACTATCAGGCCAAATACCGAGGATGAAATTGAAATCTCCACGGAGGCAAATTTATCCACTAAAGAAAACCTTTGCTACAAAGTAGCCGTCAAGCTAAAAAGCACGTGTGGGGTAAAGGCGGGAGCAAAAATAACTTTGAAAAAGGAAATACCAATTGGTGGGGGCCTGGGGGGCGGAAGTTCGGACGCGGCCACCACCCTGATCTGCCTAAACCGTCTCTGGGATTGTAACCTGTCCAGGCGGAGTCTCATTGATATCGGAAAAGAGTTTGGGGCAGATATACCGTTCTTCTTTTACGGAGGATACTGTACAGGTTCCGGAACGGGTGTTGATCTTCAGCAAAAAGAAAACATCTTTCAAGACAGACTGATTCCTCTCGTGTTCCCTCCTTTCTCCCAGCTTACATCGGAAGTCTATGCAAAGTACGACCAAATATTCGAGGATAGCGATGCCAGTCAAACGAAGGCCCAAAATTTCCTCCAAAAAAACACAATCGGACTAGATATTGAAAACGACCTTCAAAAGCCGGCACTCCAGCTGAACCCAGGGCTTTCCGAGTACCTAAATTTATTTCAAAACTCCAGCACTATCGCGACTTCCGGATTAGCAGGAAGCGGAAGCTGTGTCTTTGGAATTTCTCGAGCGGACGTTTCCCCGAACGAGATCAGACAGGAGATCGAGAAAGAGTTAAATTCAATTTCCGAAAGAGCAATGTTAAAAGTGGCAAAGCCGACAAACACGGGACAACTGGTTCAACAAGTCAAGAACCCCGGCCACAGTCCGGGGCATCTAAAAAAGCAATGTGAAGATGGCATCTGATTTGAAAAACAAAAATTGACCCAGCACTCACTTGAGGAGACTAACTTGGTTAAG
>JAGXLP010000043.1 GCA_018334615.1 Candidatus Bipolaricaulota bacterium | reverse complement strand
TCCGTATTGACACCCCATATATCCTCGGCGTCCCTGAGTTCGACCTCGCCCCGATCGATCCATATGTATACGGGTTTATCGGCCTTCCCCTTAACGAGAAGCGAGAATATACCGTTTTGTTTCATGTAAGCTCCAAGCTGCCCTCCCACGTTGGAACTACCAAGAAACCCGGTCAACGGGGAAAGGGACCCAACATGAAGTCTAGACGAGGAATAAACGTCGCTTCCCGTGAGCAGACCCGGAGAGAACGCTATTAAGTTTTCGGGAGCCAGGGCGTCTATTCCTTCTTCCAGATATTTTAACAAGTAATGTGCGTTGATCCCCCGACCCCCGAGGAAGTCGCGCACCGCGGCGTCGTCCGGGCGATTTCTTTCAATTTCCCCTTTATCGAGGTCGATTTCTACTAGTTCACCTGTGTAGTCCAATAAAACCTCCTCCGGTTAAAATAAGGAGGGGACAAACAACCCATGCCCCCTCCTAATCGTCGAATTCATTTAGGTCTTTTTGACGAACCTCAATTCGTGGGTTCCGTTCCTCACTTCCGTGTAATCTTTTATTTCGTCCGCAACTGCTCCAAATATTCCCTGATGGAAAGGAATAACAGCCGGACCTTCTTCTCGAAGAATCCTCTGGATTTCAGTAAAGTGCTTCTGCCTTACTTCGGGCTTGATTTCCGACGCAGCTTGCTCGATACGTTTATCGAGCTCTTTGTTGCTATAGTGACCTTCGTTCCACTTGGCGCCAGTTTTGTAAGCCTGATTCAAAAACCCAAGGACGTTCTCCCTGTGTCCCCACTGGGTTACCGTCATGTTCGCTTCAAGCCAGTACTTGGAGAAGTACACTCCTGACTTGGTCCCTTCCAGCTTGAGATTTATTCCCGCTGGCCTTACTGCCTGCTGAAAATTTAGTGCCGTATCCGCGCAGGGAAATATGTTTGTCGGATAATGGAGTTTTACATCGAGCCCGCCACCATGACCCGCTTCGGCGAGAAGCGATTTTGCTTTCTCGATGCTCTGCTCTCTCGTGCCAAGATCCGTGTACCAGTTATAAGATGGAGCGATCGGGTGATCGTGACCGAGATCGCCAAATCCCGACAGCACGGACTCCAGCATAAACCGTCTATCTCCAGCGTATTTTACCGCGAGCCGAACTCTATTGTCGTCAAAAGGAGGCCGGTCCGTTCTCATACTTATTGGTGCCTGGAAGCCACCAAGAGCATATTCACCGCGAATCCCAGCCTGTTCTTTGAGCTGGGTGAATGTGGTGAAACTTATATTTGTCAATATATCCACGTCGCCGGCCTGAAGCACAAGCTTCTTCGTCGAATCTTCCGGCACTATTATAAACTGAAGTTCGTCAATGTATGGAACGTCAGGGAGGAAGTAATCGGGATTTTTCACCATGACCAACTTCTCTCCCTGCTGATAATCCTCAATCTTATAGGCTCCCGTCCCCGAAGGCTTAGTGTTTCCGTACTTCTCGTAGTCGAAGTCGTGAGCAACTACCGGCGTGTTGTAATTGAAGAAGTTCAGGCTGAAATCAGGATCGGAACTCTTGAGGTGAAACCTGGCTGTATACTTGTCTTCTTCCACGATTTTATCCACGTTGTCGAAAAGTAGCTTTGCGGGAGAACCAAAATCCGGATCCATAAGTCTTTCCACGGTAAATTTTAAGTCAGTGGAGGTAAGCTCGGTTCCGTGGTGAAACTTGACTCCCTCCCTTAACTTAAACGTCCATTCGCTCTTGTCCTGGTTCGAGCTGAAGTTCTCAATTAACGACGGGGTTCTTTCACTCTCCGAACCTCTCAGTCTAAATAGATAATCACCGTAAGCCCCGGTTATCACCTGAGCAGGACTCGTCTGCATTAAACCCGGAGTCAGGTTGCCCGGGGACCTTATGCCGACCTTCACTACCTTCCTATCGTTAGCTCTACTAGAAAAAGATGCTAACCCGGGAAGAGATACAGCCGCCCCGGTAATAGCTACACCTTTTATGAAGTCTCTTCTCGATACTTTTCGCTTTTCGCTCATATTACCTCCCTTTAAGCTAAGGTTTTCGGTGTTAAACTAACTTCAATTATTAAAAAGCATTTAACCCACCAACCACCTCCTGTGCGAATTGTTTTCAAGACAGTACCGGCTCCACTTTTATCAGTTCTTCTTCGGAAATAACGCACCGAATTACGTGACTCCCACTTTCTCTATCAGGTATGGGTTTTCGTTCGCATTCTTCTCCAACTTTTCTGGGACACCTGGTGTGAAACACGCAACCACTCGGGGGATTTACTGCAGAAGGCACTGAACCCGTTAGCCTGATTCGCTTCCTCCGAAGATCTGGATCGGGCACCGGAATTGCCGAAAGCAGCGCCTCCGTATATGGGTGATACGGAGGAGAAAATACCTCTTCCGTTGAGCCGAACTCAACGACGTGACCAAGATACATAACCGCGATGTAATCGCTTATGTGGCGGACCACGTTAAGGTCGTGGGATATAAAGAGGTAACTTGTTCCCGAACCTTCCTGAAGATCGAGGAGGAGATTGAGTATAGTGGCCTGAACTGACACGTCAAGGCTCGAGGTAGGTTCGTCATGCAGTATTAGGGCCGGGTTGGTCGCAAAGGCCCGGGCGGTTGCGACCCGCTGTTTCTGTCCTCCCGACAGCTGATCGGGATATCTCTCGGCTAATTTGGGATCCAACCCCACCGCAGATAACAGGTCGGCGGTGGTCTCGGGAATCTCGCCTCGGGGAAAGTCCCCGTGCATGATTAACGGCCTGGCAATTGCCTGACCGACCGTTTTCTTCGGATTCAACGTCGACCTCGGGTCCTGAAAAACGATCTGTATTCTCTTTAAAGTTTCCTTCGACCTCCGGGAGACATCCACAGTGATGTCTTCTCCAGCAAAATCAATTGTCCCCTCAGTGGCCTCAGTAAGCCCGATAATCGTCCGGGCCAGCGTGGTCTTCCCACAACCGGACTCCCCGACAACTCCGACCGTTTCTCCCCGTTCCAGGGTGAGGTCTACGTCGTCTACGGCTCTAACCGGTTGTTCATTGGTTCCCGGCAACCAGCTGCCCCCTCCTCCAAAATATTTCTTCAGCTCTCGAACTTCGAGTATCGCACCCTCTCCCTGTAGTTCAGGAGGACCTTCCCAGAGGGGCTGAGCCCTTATCCCTTCCGATTCCGTCTCTTCCGCTCCTTCTATCGGGGCGTAGAAACACTTAGCACTGTGACTTCCTCTCTTTTCTTCCAGGGGTGGTTCCGCTTCGAAACACCGATCTTGCCTGAAAGGACACCTGGTGTTGAACTTACAGCCATCGGGAAGATCCGTGAGATCGACCATCGATCCGGGTATGTCCTGCAGGGATCCCTTTTTTCCCTCCGGATCGGGCACCGACCTGAGAAGTAATTTGGTGTAGGGATGAAACGGTTCTTCAAATAAATCTCCTATCTCCGATTCCTCCACTACTTGTCCGGCATACATCACTTCTATTCCGTCACCTATCCGGGCTATTACGCCCAGGTCGTGGGTAATGTAAAGGAAAGCGGAATTGAGATCTTCCTTCAGCTCCTCGATTATGTCCAGTATTCTGGCTTCGGTAGTCACGTCCAGGTTCGTCGTCGGTTCATCCAGGATTAACAACTCCGGCTTCCCCATCAAACCGGCAGCAATTCCTATCCGTTGCCTCATTCCCCCCGATAACTCGTGGGGATATCGGTTTATTATTTCTTCGGGGTCGCGTATATGCACACGGTCCAAAAGAGCGATTGCCTCCTCCATGGCTCCCTTGCGAGAAGCTAATCCATGGGCAGTAGCCACTTCCGCAATCTGTTCCCCTACCGGCAGAGAAGGGTTTAGAGAAGCCGTGGGGTCCTGATAAATCATCCCCATATGCTTTCCCCATATATCTTCCATTTCCGAGTCGGACTTCTCTTTAAGGTCCTCCCCGTTAAACAGGATTCGACCGCCCGTGATTTCTCCGTTCCTGTCCAGATACTTCATGACGGCAAACGCCAGAGTGCTCTTGCCACAGCCGGATTCGCCCACCACCCCCCTCACTTCTCCCGGGGCAACCTCCATAGACACTTTGTTGATTGCTTTAACGTCCGCCCGGTCCGTCCTATAAATTACCTCTAAATCTTCAATTTCGAGCACCGGTTCCGTCATTACTGGCCACCTCCGGTGACTTCTTCCAATCCCTCGGCAAGGAAGTTCGCTCCCAGAACCATCGAGGCGATCGCCAGCGCAGGGAAGATGGCAAGCCAGGGGGCGACCTGGAGATAGCTCCGGGATTCGCTAATCATGAGACCCCAGTCCGGAGTCGGAGGCTGAACGCCAAGACCGAGAAACCCCAGGGAGGCACTCAGAAATATCGAGTAAGCAAACCTGATAGCCGCTTCGACCCCGAGCGTATCCAGAATATTCGGAAGTATCTCGGCTCCCATTATGTATAGATCGGATTCTCCGCGTACACGAGCCGCCTCGACGAATTCCTGGTTCTTTACCTGAAGCGTTGCCGACCGAGCAACCCTCCCTATTCTTGGAGTGTGGGCAATACCAATCACTATTATCACGTTTATCGTCCCCGGTCCGAGAACTCCCAGAACGAACATTGCGATGAGAAGGGCGGGGAAAGACATAAGAATATCCATCAATCTTCCCAGTACTTCCTCAATCCATCCCCCAAAGTAAGCGGCAGATAGACCCAGCGTGGTACCACCTACCAGCCCCAAAAACGTCGCCGAAAGGGCAAGCGAGAAAGCCGTTCTGCTTCCGGCCACCACCCTCGTAAATACGTCACGACCCCACCTGTCCGTGCCAAACGGATGCTGGAGCGATGGCCCGACGAACTTATCGGTCGAAAAATCAGTCGGCCCGTAGGGGGTAATATAAGGAGCCAGAATGGAAATAGCTATCCAAAACAGGATTATAACCAATCCGGCAAACCCCAGTGGTTTATCTCTGAGGCGGATCAGGTAAGAAAAGCCGCTCTTGACCCTTTCCCAGAGGCTGGGCGCGAGATTGGGACTACTGTCGACCATTAGCTTCCCCCTCTATCGTAACGTATTCTCGGATCCAGCAAGGTATATAATAAGTCAGTTCCAAAGTTGACGGTGATGTAAGCAGTTACCACAAAGAGCAGTCCGGCTTCCATCACGGGAATATCCCGGTGCTGAATGGCGTTTAGTACCAGGCGGGCAACCCCGGGATATCCAAACGTCGCCTCCACGACGACCGCACCACCGAGAAGCCAGCCCAGGTTAATTGCAATTACTGTTACTGCGGGAAGTAGAGCATTACGAAGGACGTGTTTAGTTATTACGGTCCGCCTGCCCAGGCCTTTCAACGTCGCGGCTCTCGTGTAATCGGATCGGAGAACCTTGACCATACTAGCCCTTATATGTCGAGTAATGTATCCTAGCATAACTCCCGAAAGAGCCAAAATAGGCAGGATAAGCTTGGGAATCTGACTTAACCAACCCTGAGATAGGTCTATCGCACTCGATGCCGGTAACCAGCCAAGCTGAACCGAAAATATCAGAATTAGAACCAATCCTGTGATAAACGAGGGAAACGAAATCAGACCCAGGGTCGTAATTGAAATAAGCCTGTCGAACCAGCTACCCGGCCTAAGGCCTGCAATAATCCCGAGGAGAAAGGATATTGGAATGATGACTACCATGGCTCCGGCCGCGAGGATCAAGGAATTTCTGGCCCGGCGCAATAGCAACGGACCCACCTCCACTCCTGTCTTACTTAGTGACGTACCAAGATCTCCCCGGAAGGCTCCCGCCAGCCAATCGAAATAGCGAATGTAAATTGGCTCATCTAGCTTTAGCTTCTTTCTAAGCGCCTGCAGTGATTCCTCCGTCGCATATTGACCCAAAATCATCTGAGCTACGTCCCCTGGCAAAGCCTCAGCGACCAGAAAAATAATAATTGACGCTACAACGATGCTAACAACAGCCTGTAATAGCCGTTTACCGCTGTAAGCTAACACTCTCTAGAATCACCAAATTTGTCTCTACTTTTCACAACTTCGGGGCAACCGTGTAAGTTGACAGGTTTCCTTACCCTGGAAGCGAAGTTAATTCCCGGATCACATCTATATCCTGGAAATAATTAGCAGAGTTACGAACTTTCCCGTAAATTAAGTTCAGGCAAGCTTCGATTCTTTGTCTTCGATAATTTGATCCATTACCCGGACCTTCTTCCCCGAAAGTGGCTTCTGTTCGTGTTCATCCAGAATCTTCCTTGCCTTTTCTCGGGCTCTTTCCCGGAGGTCTTTTCCTCCTTTCTCCTTCCAACTATCGTAACTCCTTCGGTCCAGTAATTCAGGCTGGTAAAGTGTCTTGAAATTATCCAGGGTCGATTGGTCGGTTAGAAAACCTCCTCCAGGACCAACTCTCTTTAACGCATCGATCGCCAGGTGTTTTTTATCCAGGTTTATCCCCCTCTGAAGCCTTCGCACGTAACCTACAATCTCGTTACCAATTACAACTGACTCGAGCGATCCAGTCTGTCCTGACTCCAGGTAACCGACGTCGTGGATTAAATCGGCATCACTTCGGGCCATTTCGGAGATCGATATTGACGCTTCCATTGATTGCTGGCCATCGATAAGCTTGGAATCACTGAACCCGGCTTCGCTAAATACCGGCATGTCAAGGTACTTACTAACCTCGCTCAATGCTTTGTCTATAATCAACGCCGCGGGCAGCCCGTAAGAGGCTCCAGCAGTCTTCATATCCATAGGAGAAGCAGCTCCGCCAATTATAACTGGAGCACCTGGGCGCCTGAGCTGAGATATGACCACTCCGCTCAACTCTTCCGCCAGAGACATGACAACGGTTCCAGCCGGAGTAGCCGGACTCGAAGCTCCGGGCAGGGTACCGGAAGTGTAGGTAGCCGGGATCCCATATTCGGCGGATAGCAGTAGTCGACCCAGGGCGTCTTCAGTTCCAACCAGTGGACTTGTCGGTTCAGTATATTGAATGAAAAAGGGCCTCTCTTCGAGCTCTTCTGTTCCACCGGCAATTGCCGCTGCCATCTCGAACAGCGCTTCCGTATTTCTATTGTCCGCTGACGTAAAGACGAACGGCTTGCTGCTGTTGACCACCATCGTTCTAAACTGGTAGAGATCGGCCAACTTTGTCGGAACGTCCTGAGGAAGTGCCATACTCATCAAGAAATCCATGTCGGGCAAGGCATCGACAAGGAGGCTAAAATTCTTCACGTCTTCCAGATTGCTCTGTCTCCTTTCACCCGTTTCCAGGTCAAGAGTACTGGGATTGTCCGACCCGGGTCCGAAGTAGTTCTCCTCGCTACCCAGTTCCATCGCAAGCTCACCATTCCGGTCGTAGATTGGAATGTAACTGGGAGCAGACGATAGCGCTTTTCTAACATGATGAGGTTTGAAATGAACCCTCTGGCCCTCGACCTTCGCCCCGGCATCTTTCAACAACTCCAGGGCTTCGTCTTTTCTTATCTCGACACCAATCTTCTCCAGTACGTACAAAGATTTATGAAAAATCTTCTTCTTTTCTTTATCCGATAACATTTTACTCGAAGCTCCTCTTTTTAAATTGAAAATTTATGTTTCGCCATGACGATCTTTAACAAAGCCATTTCCTCCTGAAGACAAGGAAGACATCCCGGTGAAAATTAAGGGACGTCAGCAAATAATTTCCCACTTCAGTCGAATGGTACTTTTTTCAGCTTTCGCCACGTCCTGTCGTGGATTATTTCCGGGAAGTTTTAACGTATCTTCTACCACCCTTGCACCGACTTCCGGAAATTCCCTTGCAGTGTTTCTACGATACCGACCTCGGTTATGTCAAATATCTCTAGTTAAAAGTCCCTGTTTTTTGGTGGACGTCAACTGAGTTTTCCCCGTCAGTACAATACTTTTTAGGCAAGGCCGAATTAAACTGGAAATATGCTTAATCTAAAACTATTATTAATTGGGATCTCTTATAACTAAAGTTTGAAGGGAGGTCAAAATGACCGGAAAACCTGGACTCGTTACTTATTTTGTCATAGCACTAACCCTTGGCTTAATAGTCAGCATCGGATTTGCACAAGGAGAAAGTTCAATGAACGATAATCACAATTTGCCAGAGATAGATACGCGAGAGTACGAAAATATAGAGAAGGCCACTTTTGCCCTTGGCTGCTTCTGGGGCGGAGATGCTCGCTTCGGGGCCGTGCCGGGCGTTATACGGACCAGAGTTGGCTACGCCGGTGGTACTACAGAAAACCCGACTTACAGAAATATCGGAGACCATACGGAATCGATTCAGGTCTTCTACAACCCGGAGGAAGTTTCGTTTCGGGAGCTAGTTGAAATTTTCTGGGCATACCACGACCCATTTACCGGAAGTTATAGCACTCAATACGCGAAAATTCTTTTCTACCACGACAACTCGCAACAGAAAATAGCAAAAGCAACCAGGGAGGAAATTGAGGAAGGTAGCGAGGGGAAGGTCGTCACGAGTATTAAGCCGCTGGATAAGTTTTACGTCGCTGAGGACTATCACCAAAAATACAGACTAAAACAGAACCGAACCTTTATTCGGGATCTTTCAGAATATTACCAGGATCCCGATGAGCTTCGGGATTCCACGGCAGCTGCAAGACTCAATGGGTATATTGCCGGTTACGGTACTCCGGGTCAGGTAGAGGGGAACATAGGTAAATTGGGACTTTCTCCCAAAGCACAGAATAGATTAGCCAGCAAATTCGGCTTGGATAGTGAGAACAACAGTTAATCCCTTGCCGCAATGATCAGAAAGACTGCAAACGGTAACGCCAACCTGTTGTGACCGGTCACTGGGTTCTCACCAGACCCAACTCGTGGTTCCTTGTAGAATTCCGCGACCGGCTTTTTCCTATATCAGAATAGCAAAGCTTTGAACCATATGCTTGAATTTGAGAAAAAAATGAACCGGCATGCCGGCGGAACAAGAAAATCCACACACTATCTACACATCTTCGACAAACCTTTCCCACATCCAGTGGATATAATAGATTCGTAAAAATGGAAGAGTTGATCCACTGGAGGTGGATGAAATGAAAATTACAATACTCGACAAAGAATCGATAAGAATAACCTTGATTTTAACGCTAATAAGCGGACTTATTTTAGTCGGCGTTCCGGAAGTTTTGGCCAGCACGGGCGAGGAGCCTTACGGAGCTGAAAACGTTATTGAGGATCGTACTTACACTCTGGAGGAAATGCTGACCTACGCAATTCAGG
>JAGXLP010000143.1 GCA_018334615.1 Candidatus Bipolaricaulota bacterium | reverse complement strand
GCTAAGGGTTCCGGACTCGTCGTACCCCCTTTGTTCGTAGTAACTGACAAGCATTTTATCCAATTTTTCCTGGGTGATTCCTTCCCCTTTTGTTGCTCCCGAGGGGAGCGGTTCTTTCAGTCGGCTGGGAAGGTCGTCTTCTTCTCCCGTGTACCCCTCTCTTTCCGCCAGGATCCTTAATAACAGGTAATTTCGCTCTCCCATTTCCATCATTTTGTCCGTCGTATATTCCTTTCCTGTAACGGATTGAAGCATATCTCTCAGAGTTTTAAACGAGTAGTTTTCACCTACCATATCGGCTGTGAAGGCACACATTATTAGAGAATTGTTAAACGAGCGAAGATCCTCGAATAACTTCATTACCCTGGCCTTACCTTCGTAGCTAAATCTGTCCAGCGGTTCTGTAACTCCTAGCTCCGGGGCCAGGGGCTTATCTTCTAGCATGGTGTCGTGGGCCCCTTCCATGTGATTTGCCCCGCGAGGGGTGGTTGCGTAGCTAATACCCAGCCCTTTCTTTCCCCTCGGTTCGTGCATCGGGACTTCCTGGCCCTTGATTTCGACGGCGAAGTCCGCTCCCCATTCTCCTTTCAGTTTGGCAATCCCTCTGGACAACTCCGCTCCCAATCCCTCACGAGCGGCAATTTTGTCTACCAGGTTAACTATCGCCTCGGGATCGCCCCAGTTAATTTCTTCGTCCAGAATCCCTTTTTCGCTTGCTTCCATGGCAAAAGCTATCGTGTCTCCGGTTGATATAGTGTCCAGTCCGTACTGATTACACTTTTGATTGGCCAGAGCAATTGCGTCCAGATTTGAATTCAGACACAGGGATCCCAGGGCGGCAACCGTTTCGTACTCCGGACCTCCATATTCTGGCCGGACCTCTTCTCCGGCGAATTCGGTTTCTACAACTCTCTTGCATCTGACTGGACAGGCACCGCAGCTGTCCCTCTCCTTAAGAATTGTTTCGTACATCCTTTCACCGGTTATTTTCTCAGCTTCCGAGAACTCCCCGCTCTGGAAGTTTTTGGTCGGAAGAATACCTCCTTCATTCAGGCCGAGGATTCCTCCCGCTGTCCCGTATTTACCAAGGGAATCCCCTTTGGTTTCGGCGAGTTTTTGGGCGTATTTCCCCCTGAGCGAGTTTAACTTATTCGCATCATTTACGGATTTCTCTTTGTCTCCAGAAATTCCGATTCCTTTGAGTTTCTTGCTCCCCAGAACGGCGCCAAATCCGGGCCTCCCGGCAGCCCTGTTTTTGTCGTGAATTATGCAGGAAAAGTTGACAAGGTTTTCCCCTGCTTTGCCAATTGAAGCAACCTTCACATTTCCTTCAGCCCTGCGAATTTCGTCTTCAAAAGAGGCGGTATCCATTCCCCAGAAATCTCCGGCGTCCTTTATTTCCCCTTCGCCGTCCTGAAGAACGAGGTATTTTGGAGATTCCGCCGCCCCTCTGATTATTAACCCGTCGTAGCTTGACCTGCCCAGCTCTCGAGCAAAAAAGCCCCCGACGTAAGAACCGTTTACCGAGTTTGTTTTTGGGGACTTCGCCATGACCACGTGTCTGCTGGCTCCGGGAATATTTAACCCCTGCAAAGGGCCCGTAGCAAAAACGACTATATTTTCCGGACTCAGGGGATCAATACCCGCATCCAGCTCCTCTAACAGTAACCTGGCTCCGATCCCTCTTCCTCCCAGGTGTTTTTCGTACCAGTCCTCAGGGATCGAGTAATCGCTTATTTCCTCATCCGTTAATGAAACATCAAGATAGCGGCCAAAATAACCTTTCATCCTTTTACCTCCGGTTAAATAAAATCGTAATGATCCGGGTGACGGTTATTCAAGAACCCTCTCCTGCCAGTACGTCTTTCAAACCAAAACCCGTGATTGGAACCAGGACTCTATCTCCTTGCTTGAATATAGCCTCGTCCTTCAACTGTTTGACCCCCGCTACGGGAGCGGCGGAAGTCGGTTCTGCAAATATACCTTCGCGACGAGAGAGCTTCCTATGCCACTCCTTTATTTCATCCTCCGACACCTCCAGTGCCGTTCCGCCAGTCTTCCTTATTGCTTCAAGTATTTCTCTTCCCCTTTCCGGATTGGCCATATGAATTCCTTCCGCAACTGTCGGCTTTACTTTTGCCGGCCTTGTATCCCTTCTGGAATTTTTAAATGCCCTTACTACTGGATTGCAGGCCTCGGACTGGATAGCATGCAATCTGGGAACCTCTTTGATCCAGTTCAAGCGGGCCAGGTCACGAAAACCCCGGTAAATCCCAACGAGGAGTGCTCCACCTCCCACAGGCAACACGACGTGCTCTGGAGGGTTCCAGTTAAACTGCTCACTTATTTCATAGGCGATGGTCTTCATTCCCTCTGGAAAATACGGACTTAAATTGTGTGAAGCATAATGCGTGCTGCCGTCCCTGGTTTCTTTGCGGATTTTTCTTGCCGTATTTTCTCGAGGCCCCGGAACGGTCTTGAGTCGAGCTCCGTAACTCCTTATTTGATTGATCTTCTCCCCGGAAGCCTTCTCCGGAACGTAAATGGTACAATCGAGCCCGGCTTTGGCCGAATAGCCAGCCAGAGCTGCACCGGCATTTCCGGATGAATCGTCGGCGACACTCTCCACCCCCCACTCTTGTGCCTTCGATACCGTCATGGCTACCCCCCGATCTTTGAAGGAACCCGTGGGATTGGTGTACTCTAACTTGAAGTAACTTGTTATACCATGATTGCTAAAGAGAGACGTAGATTCCACTATCGGCGTTCCTCCTTCTCCCAGGGAAGCCGGTTTCGTCCCGGGCGGAAGAGGGAGTAACTCCCGGTATCTAAAGAGATTCCACTCTCTCTCATCAAGTTTTCCCTTGTCTAAGTCTGCTTTTATACGCTTGTGGTCGTAATTTACCGTCAACGGGTACCCACAATTAGG
>JAGXLP010000042.1 GCA_018334615.1 Candidatus Bipolaricaulota bacterium | reverse complement strand
ACTTTAAGGCCGATGTAAAGCCCGTTCATTGTTGGACAAAGCATTGGGCATAAAACGTTTACAGATTTTGAACCAATACCGGTTAAAGGGCTAAACGAATAGCCGGTCGGTGAGTTGTGAGACCAGCCGTCTGTGGTTATAATATTGTCGAATGCGGGCATAGCTCAGTGGTAGAGCGACAGCTTCCCATGCTGTAAGTCGCGGGTTCGAATCCCGTTGCCCGCTCCATTTAGATTCCGACCAATCATGAAAAACGGGTGTCTCATGGCAGATAATTCGACCGAAAAGGGTTTGTTTCGATTGGATTTAGAGGAAATTGCGGAACAGATACGAAATTGTACTAAATGCAGGTTATCGGGGAATCGGACAAATGCCGTGCCCGGCGAAGGAGATGGGAATACAGACGTTCTTTTCGTTGGCGAGGGCCCCGGAGCACAAGAAGACCAACAGGGGCGACCTTTTGTCGGTCGGGCGGGGAATAAGTTGACAGAAATACTGGATTCCGTCTCCTTCCAGCGAAGTGAAGTGTACATAACAAACGTGGTAAAATGCCGCCCTCCGGAGAACAGGGCACCAAAGACGGACGAGGTTAACTCGTGCATCCCTTACCTCGAAGCACAAATAGCCGAAATTAATCCTTCAATAATAGTCACTCTTGGAAATGCCGCAACAAAGACTCTACTGGAAACCGATGAAGGAATTACTTCCACGAGAGGGAAGTTCTATAGCTGGCGGGGAGAAATACAGATATTTCCAATGTTCCATCCGAGTTATCTTTTAAGAAATCCTTCTAAAGAAAAAGGGAGTCCTAAATATAAAACATGGCAAGACATAAAGAAAGTGAAAAAAGCACTAACGTCGAGGTAGACTCCAGATCGAATTTATCCTTATCGGAAAGGAAAGAAAAGGTATCCAGTTCACTGGAAAAGGCAAAGGATCTTCGGAAACAGGAGAATTACAAAAAGGGAATTGACCTGTTGCTGGACGCATTAAAGCTAGGGGTAAATAAGGACGAAATCTATTACCGACTGGGCAATATTTACTTCGATGCAGGAGATATGGATAGAGCAGAATATTCATACGAGCGAGCAATTGAGGAGAACGAAAAACATGTAAATGCCCAGCATAACCTGGCGGTCGTTTACAAGAAACTGGGGAAGATAGGTAAATCCGTAAAACAACGGAAAAAGGCCAAAAAGATTCAGATGAAGAACCCTAAAGATCCGGATTTATCTGACGAAGCCCGAAGTTATGCCAAGAAGTTTGCATTCAAGTTGTTCTTAACTATCACGCTGGGAATTGCGGGAATTGGTCTTCTGATCTATCTCGCTTCACGGTTTTTCTTTTGACAGCCGCCTTAACCCCCATCCGCAGTGCTTGTTTTATTTAATTCCCTGTACATACGGTAATTCCGATAGACTGCTTTAACGTAATTCCTGGTGCTCCCAAGCGGGATCTTCTCGACAAATAAGTCGACGTCGGCAAAGCCAAATTCATTCTCCCACTTCCTCAGATTGCCCGGGCCACCATGGTATGCCGCAAGTCCGAGTCGGGGATCACTCCATCTGGAAATTTGTTTGGCTATGTAATAGCTTCCCATCGGAATATTTATCTCCGGGTTAAA
Source organism: Candidatus Bipolaricaulota bacterium (assembly GCA_018334615.1). Lineage (GTDB taxonomy): Bacteria > Bipolaricaulota > Bipolaricaulia > M55B111 > M55B111 > JAGXLP01. Next base: position 8,017 of record JAGXLP010000042.1, on the reverse strand, counting down.
TAAGTCCTCAATACGAAAATCCTCGATATTTAGGTCCTCGGCAATCGACCTCGCGGTAGAAGGAATTACCTGCATTAGTCCCCCGGCTTTTGCGGTGGAATACGCTTCCCGGTCAAATGCGCTCTCCTGACGAATAATTGCATAAATTAACTCTGCCGGCAACCCAAACTTTCCGGCTGCTTTCCTGACTTCTTCAGAATAATACCGAGGAAAAGCAGCTTCAATTACAGTTACGGGTGGTCTTTGATTGTTACGATAATACCACCCGACGAGTTCGGTCGCAGCTTTTAACGATTCTCTATATTGCCCGGCCAGCCTTTTCCACTGGAATTTTAAGAAGAGATAATCTTCGTCAGAAAGATCTCCTTTAACCTTCTCCAATCTGGTTAAAGCAGGAAGGTAAAGCCCATGAATTCTTAACTGAATAGCGTACTCGAGGATCCTCCGGTTCGAAGTTGAAAGGTCATCGTTTATAACTTGTTTTTCCTTCTGTTCCAATTCCAGCTCTTTTTGGGCCCAGGTATCACTCACCGAAAAGTTACCCCTGGACCAACCCTTAGCTCCGGCCAGTAATGAGTAATAATCAACCGGGTCATCCTTCTGGAAGGCGACGACTTTAAGATAACCTTCCTGGTCGGCGTCGGATTTAACGTACCTAACCTTTTCACGCCAGAAGTGAATTCTAGGTGGCAATTCGTCGTAATAAGACTCCAGTGCCTGCAGGTAAGTGAGCGCAACCCTGAATTTGCGCTCCGAAAAACTTCTGTAAAACAGTTGCCAGGTCGCATCTCTAACGGCTGCTCGTGAAAGATAGTTCCTGTACCTCTCCAGCTTTTCATCCATTTGGATAAGGTTGGCATCTTCAATCTCTTCACGAAATGCCCTTGCAGCAGCTAACTTTCCGAAATAAGTAGCAGGAAAGCTTCTATTCACTCCCACCAGGCTGCCAACCAAATCGTAATCTTCCTCTACGGCATCTTTAAAAAGCGCCTGGTAGTATCTTGCCCTGGCCTCATACGAAGCGGTTAAATCGAGACGGAGTAACCTGTTGAAGGTCCACGAAGCCTCCTCCGGGAAGTCAAGCTTAAATCCGTCCAACCAGGCAAGCCGAAAGTAAGCTTTCTGTTTGAGAAAATCGGTCCACTTCCCCATATTCCGCAATAGCAGGCTTCTCGCTCTCCGATACTCTCGATAATTTACCAGGGTTTCAATATAGCGATAAAGGTATTCCAAGTCCTGTTGATTATCAAAATCTAATTCGGGAATTATTTCGTCTTCCATCATATCGAAAAGGCGATCCCGATCTCTTCTTACAAACCTGAGCTCGGTGGCCTCCATCAACTCTATTGCTTTCTCCAGAGCAGCACTGAACCTCTCCCGCTGGAGGGCAAGCGAAAGCTGTAAATCGAGAAGCTTCCTCTTATCGGTTGACGTGTCCACGAACTGATGTGACATCTGCGCGCTTGTCCGGGCACCCTCGTAGCGTTCCAGCGAGAAGAGGATTCTGGTTTTCAGAAAATACTTTTCGAACTCCGTAGGCCCTCTGCCACCCCCGGCCTCGATCCCCTCCAGAACTTTGAGCGCTCCGGAATAATCCTTCAGGCCCACAAGAGCCTTTGCCTGAAGGTAACGAACATAGGATGATAGGGGCTTATCTTCGGGATAATCAGATAGGACCTCCAGCGCCGCACTATAATTCTCCTCCTTCATGGCTTCTACGGCACCAACCAGCTCATTCGAGACATTTGTGTATTCGGCGGAATGGGTTATAGGGCCCGAAGGGAGATATGGATATGAGAGAAAAAGGACAGAGGCAGACAGGAGCAAGATGAGTAATAATCCTTTATAATCGCCGCGTTTCATAATTGATTTTGGTTTTAGTTTACGCAAATTTACCCCTTGCCCTCGGTGGTACTACATTTATTGCATCCGGACATTATCTTATCTTTAACCACGCTTTCAATCAACTTTCCTCATCCGGACCGCTTTTCGGTTTGTAAGAGCTACCCACAGGCGGTGATACCTAAAAACGAAGTTCTTATCTCACAACCTAAATAATATATCTTCTCTCTTAAATAAACCTATCGCAAGGTAGATCAACAGCAGCGTCAACGGTACCATGGTAAGGAAGGTCGCACCAATGTGATAACCGTTCACCGTGCCGGAGATCAATTCCTTGAACGTTTCAAGCGAGTTTAGCACTGGAATAAGATACGAGTACTTACCCAGATCAATTCCGCCGGTCATTGAGAGTATTCCGGTAAGCACTACAAGCATGAGAACTGGAGTCTGGTAAACGTTTGCCTCTTTTTGCGTGCGGGAAAACGAACCTATGCAAATTACCAGAGACGAGAGCAGGGCGACAAGGGGCAAAACGGTGAACAGGATGGAGATAAATATACCGGGAGTTAGTCCCTGAAGAGGAAGATCTATCCCGAAGAGTCCCAGGCCGTAAATTAGCCCCACCACGCTGAACAGGGCCGCGATCGCTGCCACCAGGAATACCGTGAGAAATTTCCCCACCACGATCTCCTCCCGAGAGAGGCGGGAGACCAGAAGAGTAGAGATGGTTTTCTTTTCCTTTTCTCCAGCGGTTATCTCGGCTCCCAAACCCATGGCCGCGGTAATTATGGACAGTATGACAAAGTAGGGCAACATCATCTGTAACATCTGCTCCCCGATCGCGGATTGAGCATTTCCCGTACTTTCGGCAACTATCTTCAGCGGAGGTTTAATATCCTCGTAGCTGATGCCCATTCCCCCCAGCTTTTGCTTCATCACAAGTTTAAGGTACTCTTCCAGAACCTTCTGCGACCGACTCATGGCAATTTCGGAATTTTGATCGTACTTTCGATAAGAGATCTCAACCCTTAGACCTGAAGATTCTTCTTTTGAGGCTTTAATCAATAGATCTCCGTGCTTTTCCTCGTACGCTTCCTTTGCCTTACCCTCGTCCTCGTAAAAAGTGGTTACAACGTTATCCTCTTTCGTAAATAACTCTGCTAGAACGGGAGCGGTCTCCTTATTCTGAAACACCACGCGTGAGATCGTTTCTTGTCCGCTGGGGACGTTCTGGGCGGTAAAGTGAAATATCAACCCGAGCATGGTCGGATAGAAAATAAGCGGGAAGACAAGAACGAGTATCGCAGTTCTTCTATCTCTTGCAGCTACAAGGATCTCTTTCTTAAACAGAAGCCAGATATTTCTCAATTGTTCTCATCCTCGGCAACTTTGAAAAACAGGGATTCCAGGCTTTCTTCACCGTGCCTCTTTAGCAACTGATTCATTCCGCCAAAAGCCTTGACTTCTCCGTCAAAAAGTATGGCAACCTTGTCACATAGTTTTTCGGCAACGTGCATTATATGAGTAGAGAGTATAATCGTCTTTTCCTGTCTGGTAAAATCCTTTATGTAATCTGTTACAGTCTTGGAAGTCATAAGGTCGAGCCCCTGAGTGGGCTCGTCGAAGATCAGAATAGAAGGATCATGAATTATACTTCTGGCCAGCGACAGCTTCTGTTTCATACCGGTCGACAGGTTGTTTACTTTCCTCCCCTGAAACTCTTCCATATCCAGGATACTAAATACTTCTTCGATTCTGGATTTAATTAACCGTTCTTCGAGACCGTTAATTCGAGCAAAAAAAGTCAGAGTTTCCCTTGGAGTTAACCTGCCATATAACCCCATTTCAGTCGCCAGATAACCAATAGACTGCCTAACCTTTAGCGGGTTTTCCGTCACATCCTGGCCCTCAACGACCGCGGTTCCGGACGTGGGTTTGAGTATGGTAGAAATCATCCTCAATGCCGTCGTCTTGCCCGCCCCGTTAGGTCCAAGTATTCCAAGCACCTCACCGGAACTCGCCTCCAGGTTCATCTTTTCAACCGCTGTTATGGTTTCTTTTCTATTAAGCTTGAACTTCTTGGTCAAATCGACCGTTCTGACCTTTATGCTTTTCGAATTCACCTTAATAGATCCCTTCCCAGGTAGTCTGCCAGTTTATCGGGCAACTCTACATTACCGTCGGCGGTCTGGTTGACTTCCAGCAACGAGACCATCAGTCTGGAAGTAGCAAGGCCCGAACCATTTAAAGTATGGAGGTACTCGGGTTTTTGGTTTGAACCATCACTTGCCTCCGAGGTAGGTCTATAGCGAATGTTTCCCCTTCTCGCCTGAAAATCCTCGCAGTTACTTATGGAAGAAACCTCGTAATACCTTTCCTGGGCAGGCACCCAAACCTCGAGGTCCACTGTCTTACTGGATTGTTGGGCCATGTCACATGTCGGCAGTAATACTTTTCTGTAGTGAAGATCCAACTCTCGTAGGATCGATTCGGCGTCCTCTATAATTTCCTCAAGGTGAGGAGAATAGGAATTCTCGGGGCGGACGAACCTGAAAAGCTCAACTTTGTTAAACTGGTGAGTCCGTATCAAACCTCTCTCTTCCTCTCCGTAGCTCCCCGCTTCCCTCCGAAAACAGGTCGTAAAAGCGACTAATTTTTCAGGCAAATCTTCTTCGTCCAGAATCTCGTCGCCATGGTAGTTAACGATTATGCTCTCCGCGGTGGGGTTAAGATAGAGTGTTTCATCGTCCTTGCCTCGATCGTCTATTCTATATAGATCCTCCTCGAACTTGGGAAGCTGTCCCGAGGTATAGTAACTCGAGTCCCTGGCCAGATAAGGCGGCAGGATAGGGGTATAGTCGTTTTTCTCCACCTGATAGAAATACATGAAATTAATCAACCCCATCTCCAGGAGGGCCCCGTCCCCGTAATAAAATGGAAATCGTGAACCGGATATCTTTGACGCCTTATCAAACCGGAATAAGTCTAGTTCCGCCCCAAGCTCCAGGTGGTTCTTTGGTTCGAAGTCGAAGGACGGTTTTTTTCCGTATTCCGCCAGCACTTCTTTATCTTTTTCATTATCGCTTACCGGTACGGATTCGTGGGGAATATTCGGAAGCCGGGCCATCTCGGCCTGTAATTCTGTTTCAGCGGCCTCAAGATCGTCTTCCAGTTCTCCTATCCGATCTGAAACTCCACCCATCTTCTGGATCAATTCTTCCGCCTCTGTTTCCTTGCCCTCTTGCTTAAGTTTCCCAATTTTCTTTGATTTTTCGTTCCTCTCGTGTCTTAGCTCCTCCACCTCAGTGATTAAACGGCGTCTTTTTTCATCCAGCTCCAGTATTCTATCTATTTGAACATCCGACTGTCTGGATTTTAGCCTTTTTTCTATCTCTGCGGGATTCTCTCGTATCCGCTCAATATCTAACATTTATAAATAACACCGCCACGGAATGATAAGATCTCCTTGAAGCTGGGATCAGGAGAGGTAATCGATAATTGCTCTGAGGAATTCTGGTAGGTCACCAGGATGTCTGGAACTAATTAGATTATCGTCCACCACTACCGATTCATCTACATAGTTTACCCCGGCATTGACGAGATCGTCTTTTATCGCTTCGAAGGCGGTTGCTTTCTTCCCATTTAAAATACCCGCGGAAATAGGAACCCAGCCAGCGTGGCAAATCATCGCCACCATCTTATTCTTCTGATCCATCTCTTTCACAAAATCCGTTACTTCTCCAGATCGTCTTAGTTTATCTGGTGATCCGGTACCGCCAGGTATCACGACACCATCAAGCGCACTCGGTTCCAGGTCCTTTGCCGAATAATTAGCTTCGATCGGGTAACCGTGTTTGCTTTCGTACATCCCGGTAGATCGCGAAGCGACTACTGTAGTTGCTTCCTCTTCCTCCAGTCTAATTTTGGGGTACCAACATTCTAGATCCTCGTATCCGTCTTCGACAAGAAAAGCTACTCTTCTATTGGTTAAAGCAGTCATTCATGTCACCTCATTTTCATTGTTAAATAAAGATTAATAACCCCACGCTAAGTTTTCGAACTGTAACAACGAGATCGTGAATTAATGAATAATTGTCCTTAATAATACCAGGCCCAGCACAACACTCAAACAGGTTTGGGGGTAAACAGCTATTTCTAAACCTGTTTACTTATCTTTGACCCATTCCAGCCCGGAAATATTGATTTCCTTGCCACAGTTAGGGCAACGGTTTCCGTCCAGGTTCAGCCGCCCTGACCCAGCAAATGATCTAGAAACAATAGTTGTTTCGCACTCAGGGCAATTTAACTGGTTTTTCCGTCTGACGTTACCCAGATATACGTACTCCAGACCGGCAGTTTCTGCCATACGCTTAGCCTTTTCGAGCTTACTTACGTCCGTAGGGGGTAGATCCCGGACTTTGTGGGCCGGATAGAACCGGAGAAAGTGTACAGGTGTTTCCTTTCCCGGGTTGTCAACGATCCAGTCTATTAGTTCTTTTGTGCTCCCCTCCGAACCCCCAACTTCGGGAACAATCAGGTCCGTAATTTCTACGTGAAGCCCTTGAGCCTTGTACTCCTTTATTGCTTCGAACACGGGATCAACCGAGGGAACTCCGGCGAATTCCTCTAGAAAATCCTCGTCGCCGGAGCCTTTGAAATCGACAGTTACCGCATCTAAATAGGGAGCAATTTTCTTTATCGGATCTCGATTAATGTAGCCATTCGTCACGAAGGTATTGTATAACCCCTCCTCGTGTGCCAATTTGGCGGTGTCATAGGCCAGTTCGTAAAATATAGTCGGTTCGGTATAAGTGTAACTAATGCCCTGTGACCCGGACTCTATAGCGGCTTTCACGATATCCTGAGGCGCGATAGATTGCCCGTTGAGCGGACCCTGGCTCAGTTGCCAGTTCTGACAGAATTTGCACTTCCAGTTACAGCCCGGCGTCGAAATCGAGTAAGCTTTGGTACCGGGTGCGAAGTTAAACAGCGGTTTTTTCTCTATCGGGTCGGGGGTCCCGGAAGTCAAATTGTCGTAGCTTAACGAATACAGGGTTCCTTCTCTGTTCTCCCGGACACCGCATACTCCCCTGTCCCCTTCCGAGATCCTGCAGTTCCAGGGACAGAGATGACATTGAACTTCCGACTTTTCGAGCTCCTCGTAGAAGAGGGCCTGTTTCATTTTGTCTATTACCTCCTATTGTAGCCAGGAGTGCTTACATTTAGATGACCCATCCATCACCAGCCCACACTTGCTCGACCTAACCCGAAATAATTACCAAAACTTCTCGAGAAAGCCCCGTAAATAATTCCGGTTCGCGACCCCCATTGCCTTACCTAATCTATGCGATTTTACACTTCAATTCAACTTCTCTGTAATCACCACAGGACGAAGCTAGGCTTCCGCCCTCAATAACCCAGCCTAAAGGGAGGGGTATTGAGGGCTAAAATTGCGGATACTCCCGAAATTTGGCCTCAGAACTCTTCCACTCGGTATGGAATTACGATGTGATCTATAAAGCTTGCAATCTCAATTTATAGCTAGTATAGTTATATAGTTTGCAATATATTAATCGAAGTTAGTATCTAGAACTTATTAAGACGGAAAGCTTTTGTTAAATAAGGCTGTACCCAGTGCTTCGTAGCTTGAAGAGTGTAAACTCTAACTTGTTTGAGGTAATCAGGACAGTCAAATCACGGCAAACAAGGAGGAGTTTTTTTATTATGTCTAACGGAACAGTTAAATGGTTTAACGACGACAAAGGATTTGGTTTCATCGAGCAGGAAGACGGCGAAGACGCATTCGCTCACTATTCTGAGATCATCGGTGACGGCTACAAATCACTAAACGAAGGCCAGGAAGTAACGTTCGATCTGGAACAGGGCGAAAAGGGACCCAAAGCCATAAACGTAGAAGTTTCGTAAGAAAATTCTTTTAAGAATTTAATTACCGAAATAGATCAGCCACAGGTATTTAATTACCTGTGGCTTTTTTTATTGAACGCTCTTGCACCAGTTTTTTCTTCATCTTTTCCACCAAAACCTCTCGAGAAGATTCGTAGTCAATTTCCCGCCCCAAAGGACGGGGCTTGAAAAAGGCAGGTGAACAACAGAACCTTTGGCCCAACAACCGGGAATTGACCCAGCATCCACTTGAGGAGACGAACTTGGTTAA
>JAGXLP010000041.1 GCA_018334615.1 Candidatus Bipolaricaulota bacterium | reverse complement strand
AAAAACATTCTCCGTTGTGAATTGCTTTCTTTAATGACAGAAACTCCAGCCAAAAAGCCGATTGGTTCCCGGAAATGTCCCGGGGTGTTTTTAGCGGGTTTCGGGGGTTGGTGAGATTGGGTCTAAACCTAAACGAATTGAAGCTTTTGACTCAATGGGCTAGTCTTTAAGGCGTTATGATAAATATACTCACAATATTCGGGACCCGCCCGGAAGCGATAAAACTCGCCCCACTGGTGGAAGAATTAACCAAAAGAGAGGAATTCAACTCTCAACTTTGCTCTACCGGCCAGCACCTTGAGATGCTCGAAGAAGCATTGAGAATATTCGAACTCTCGGTCGACCACGACCTGGAATTGATGGAAGAATCCCAAACCCTATCCGGCCTGACAGCCAGAGTTTTAACTGGCATTGATCAAGTTCTCACCTCGTTAGCTCCGGATCTAGTAGTGGTCCAAGGGGATACGACAACCGCTTTCGTCGGTGCTCTAACCGGGTTCTATCATCAGATACCTGTCGGGCACGTGGAAGCAGGACTACGCAGCGGGGACAAGTCCAACCCGTTTCCGGAAGAGATAAACCGCCGATTGACCGACTCGCTATCCGACCTGTACTTTGCTCCAACGAACCAATCCAAAAAGAATCTTTTAGATGAAGGATTTCCAAATGACCTGATCTCCGTCACGGGAAATACGGTAATCGACGCCTTGCTCAGAATTACGGAATCCATAAACGGTGGGGTAATGCAGCCAAGCTTCCCTGTCGATCCTTCACCTTTCGACAGAGGGGAGAAAAGGTTGATCCTGGTCACCACTCACCGACGAGAAAGTTTGGGTGGAGGAATCAAAGAGGTCTGTCTGGCGCTAAAACAGCTAGCAGGGAATTTTCCTGACGTGGAAATCGTTTTCCCCGTTCACCTGAACCCCAGGGTCCAGGAGACTGTTTACGATATTCTCAAGGATCAAGAAAGGATCCACTTAATCAAGCCAGCCGACTACCTAACTTTCGTCGGGTTAATGGAGAAATCCACTCTGATTATAACCGACTCCGGGGGCATTCAGGAGGAGGCCCCGGCTCTGGGAGTACCGGTTCTTGTAGCGAGAGAAAAAACTGAGCGACCGGAGGCAATCGAAGCGGGAACTGCCAAGTTAGTAGGGACGGATAGCGAAAGGATAGTTGAAGAGGCAGGAAAACTACTGGAAGATGAAGCTTGCTACCGGGAGATGGCAAATACGGCCAACCCGTTTGGACAGGGAGACGCTTCGAAAAAGATTGCTAATGAGATTATCAAATACTTTAGAGGAACCGACCAGTCTTAAACCACGAAAGCCACAAAAAGAACTCAGTTGTCGGAGACAGATTCCTTAGCTGCCTTCAAAGAAATCTCGAATTCTTTCCGCCACCGAATCAGGGATATTAGGAACGTCCTTAAGTTCCCCAAGAGAGGCCCTGGCAACTCCCTCGACGGAATTAAACGCAGCAAGCAGCGCCTTTTTTCGTTTAGGACCGATACCTCTAATTGAATCCAGTGACGATCTTACGGTCCTCTTCTGCCTCAACCTTCTATGATAACTAACGGCGAATCGATGTGCCTCGTCACGGACTCTCTGGAGTAATTTCAATCCTTCCGAGTCCCGTTCAAACCCGACCGGATTCTCCTCACCTGGCTGGTATACCTCCTCGTATTCCTTTGCCAGCCCGATGACCGGTATATTTCCCATACTCAGAGGCTCCAGAACTTCTTTAGCTGCGTTCAACTGTCCCTTACCTCCGTCTATCAAGATCAAATCAGGAAAGCTGGAAAAACTATCGTCCGTGGCGTCGCCCTCCCCGGAACGATCTTCGGAACCGTGGAGAAACCTTCTGCGCAGTATCTCCTTGATCATAGCATAATCGTCGGGACCTTTTTTCCCTTTTATTTTAAATTTCCGATACATGCTCTTATTTGCCCGTCCATTCTCAAAAACTACCATTGAACCAACGGAGTCCGATCCCGATATATTGGAAACGTCGTATCCTTCAATTCTATTGGGAACAACGGGGAGCCCCAGGACCTCCTGTAATTCTTCAGCTCCCCGTTTAGCGACCTTCTTCGTGCCATCTGAAGTAGAATTACCGGGGGAGTATCTATTGAACTTTGCGTTTCGTTTTGCCATTTCCAGGATTCTCCTCTTTTTACCTCTCCTGGGAACCAGGAACTCTACCCGTCCTGACCTAAGATCGGTTAACCAGGCCTGGATAGTCGAAGCGTCTTCCGGTTTCTCCTCGACGTAGATCTCCGCGGGCACAACCCGTCTATTTGCGTAGAACTTTTTTATAAAACCAGCAAGTATAAACGCTCTTTTCGTTTTCCGAGGAAACTCCAGGTCGAAACTATCCTGTCCGCTAATCCGACCGGATCTGACGAAGAATATTTGAATTACTCCTCTTTGTTGTTCGTCCGGATGGTCAGAAAGTCCGGTATTCAGAGCAATAAAGTCCCGATCAAGCTCGTCATTTAAGCGTACATTCTGGTTGTGAGAAATTTTCTTCAGCGCCTTTATTTTATCCCGCCATTCAGCTGCCTTTTCGTAGTCCTTCTCCTTCGAAGCGAGCTCCATCCTCTCCCGCAACTTTTTCTCTACTTCACCCATCCTGCCCTTGAGCAGGTCTCTTATCCGCTCTACAGAATCCAAGTATTTTTCTTTATCCGCTTTCCCGGCACACGGTGCGGGGCAGAGATCTATGTGATAACGCAAGCAGGGTCTTCGATAACCGTCTTCCGGTTTCCAGCTACAGTCTCGTATGGGGAATATTTTTTCTATCGTATCCAGTGTCTTTCTCATAGCCCCCGCGTCGGTATAAGGACCAAATAGTTCTCCGGATTCATCCCCTCTTTTCCTGGTGACCTCCAGTTGAGGAAACTCCCCGTCTGTTAACTTAATATAAGGATAGCGCTTGTTGTCTTTAAGAAGGACGTTGTACTTTGGCCTGTATTCTTTTATCAGGTTTTCCTCGAGAACTAGCGCTTCCACTTCCGTATCCGTAACGATATAGTCGACGCCGTCCGCCTCTTCACGCAGGCTTTTTGACTTCACGGAGGTTGCCTTGCCCGAGTTAAAGTAACTCATTACCCGATCTCGCAGTGACGAGGACTTACCCACGTAAATGACCTCACCCGTCGATCTAATAATATAAACCCCTGGCTCAGCCGGGAAGCTTTTTACTTCCTGTTTCAGTTGCATTTTGTAAGGAGTTCTTTCCGCTTATTGGAGAAAATCTGCTCAAGTACCTCTCCAGTAAGCGAATCTTCGCACTCACTAACGCTCTCCGGCGTCCCTTCAGCAATTAACTCCCCTCCATGTTTACCTCCACCGGGTCCAAGGTCAATTATCCAATCCGCCGTCTTTATGACGTGAGGATTGTGCTCAATTACTACTATAGTATTATCTTCGTCAACCAATCTATGGAGAACGTCCAATAACTTGCGAATATCCTCAGCATGTAGGCCGGTCGTCGGCTCGTCAAAGAGGTATAACGTATGACCTTTTCTTCTTCGGGAGAGCTCCTTGGCCAGCTTGATCCTCTGCGCTTCTCCACCTGACAGAGTCGTAGAAGGCTGTCCCAGTTTTATATAGCCAAGCCCGATGTCTCGCAGAGTCCCCAGTTTTCTTTTTATCTTATCGTGATTGGCGAAGAAATGTAATGCTTCTTCAACCGTCATTTCCAGAATATCTGCAATCGTTTTTCCCCTGTAAGTAATCTGGAGAGTCTCTTTGTTATACCGTTTCCCGTTACAATCTTCACAGGGTACTGTAACGTCGGGCAGGAAGTGCATCTCTATTTCTTTGTCCCCTCGGCCCTTACATTCTTCACACCTTCCCCCTTTTCGGTTAAACGAAAATCTACCTTTTTCGTACCCTCTAGTTCTTGCCTCGGGTGTTTCGGCAAAAAGCTCGCGGATATAGCGAAAGACCTTGATATAGGTTGCCGGATTGGAGCGGGGCGTTCTACCTATCGGAGATTGGTCTATTTCAATCACCTTGTCGAGCCGATCTACACCTTCCAAACTCTCATGTTCTCCCGGTTTGGCGCCGCTATTGTGCAGTGTACGTTCAAGCTGGCGATATAATATGTCATTAATTAGAGTCGACTTTCCGGAGCCCGAAACCCCCGTTACACAGTTAAAAAGCCCCAGCGGGATTCCCACGTCGATATCCTTCAGATTATGTTCCCTTGCCCCCCGAATCCATATCTTTCGCTCCTGGGAATGGCGTCGCATCCTTGGGATAGGTATTTCCTTCTCCCCTTTGAGGTATTGACCCGTCAGGGAATTTTTAACACCAACCAATTCTTCCGGCGGACCTTTGTGAATTACCTCTCCACCATTCACCCCGGCACCGGGCCCAAGTTCCACCACCCAGTCGGATTCCATTATGGTCTGTCTGTCGTGCTCCACGACGATTACCGTATTATCCATGTCTCTGAGGTCCTTTAACGTATCGAGCAACCTGCTTATATCGTGCTGGTGCAGACCCACGGTAGGCTCATCTAGAATATACAATACCCCGGTCAATCCGGATCCTATTTGGGTGGCCAGTTTTATCCGGTGAGCTTCTCCACCGGACAGCGTCCCGGATTCCCTGTCCAGGGTAAGATAGTCCAGACCCACGTCCAGGAGAAAACCTAACCTGGCCTTTATCTCACCCAGAATTTCTCCCGCGATCAACTTTTCATTACTGTTAAGTTCCAGAGTGTTAAAGAAGTCGTAAGCATTGTCTATGGAGAGTCCGGTCACTTCCTGGATGTTCCTCTCGTCTATGGTTACTGCGAGACTTTTTTGATTAATCCTTCCCCCCTCACATCGGGGACAGGGAAGTTTTGCCATGTATTCCTCGATTCTCTTCCGGCTGCTGTTAGAACTCGAATCTTTGTATTTGTCCTCCAGTTCTTCTATAACCCCCTTGAACTTACGTCTGTGCCTTTTGGTTTGCCCTTTCCTATTCGTGTAAAGAAAGCTCACCTTCTCGTCGTCGCCGTAAAGGAGTAGGTCAACTTTTTCAGGGGAAAGTTCCCCGATCGGCATGTCCTTTGGGATATCATGTTTTTTACAGAACGCAGACAGAATAGCTTTTCGCCATTTACCGGGTTTCTTCCTCCAGGGAAGTATCCCTCCGTCGTCAATGGAGAGGGTCCTGTCTAAAACCAGATCCGGGTCTACTTCGGCTTTCTTTCCCAGTCCATCACACTCCTGGCAGGCACCATACGGGCTGTTAAACGAGAACATTCTAGGCGTAAGTTCCGGTACGCTGATTCCACAATCCGAGCAGGCCTGCTCCTCGCTAAAAACGAGCTCTTCACCGTTTTTAACCTTCACGATCAGGTTGCCTTCCGCCAGATCAAGAGCAGTTTCTATTGAGTCGGCAACGCGGGCACGAACACCATCCTTTATTATCAACCTGTCAACTACCACCTGAATATCGTGTTTAACGTACTTCTCCAGTTCGATCTCTTCTTCCAGCTCCCTTATCCGTCCGTCGATGCGAACCCTCATATATCCCTGATTCTGCAGTTGCTTAAATAGATCGTGGTATTCTCCCTTTCTGCCTCTCACCACCGGAGCTAACGCGTAGATCTTTGTTCCTTCCTCTAGCTCCATAACCTGGTCTATTATCCTCTCCGGTGTCTGTGTGGATAATTCATTTCCACAATTTGGACAGTGAGGTACTCCAATATGGGCGTATAATAGCCTCAGATAGTCATATATTTCCGTCGCAGTGCCGACGGTGGAGCGAGGGTTATGGCTTGTGGTTTTTTGATCAATTGATATCGAAGGTGAAAGCCCCTCTATAAAGTCGACGTCCGGCTTTTCCATCTGGCCCAGGAATCGCCTCGCGTAAGCGGAGAGCGACTCAAGATACCTCCTCCTACCTTCAGCATAAATCGTGTCAAAAGCAAGAGAAGACTTCCCGGAACCGCTGAGACCTGATATTACCACTAATTTATCCCGGGGAATATCAAGGTCGATATCCTTCAGGTTATGTTCCCCTGCTCCTTTTATAGAAATCTTTTTCATGGTTAACCTTAAATTATACTTGAGTTATTTGGAAGGTGAAACCCCCGTTGACCCCGGACGAAGTGGGAAAACTAAATTTCCAGACTTACCGGTATATCCGAGTTGGTTAATAAGATCTCACCCTTATTCGTCAACACCATCTTTAGGCTATAAACCCCTACGCCCGCTTTCTTGGCAGTCTTTAACTCCTCAACTATTGCCGGCTGAATTTCTCGGTTCGGTCTGAATTTATTGCAGTTGGGATGAGTAACGATAAAAACCACGTAAGCCCCAAAACCCTCGGACGAAATCTCCGTTAGCAGCTTAATATGTTCCAGGCCCCTCTTCGATGGAGCATCGGGGTAGCTGGCCCAACCGTGGTCACAGGTAACGGCAGATTTTAACTCGAGATACCCTACTTCGTCCCCACCCCTCACCCCAAAGTCAAATCGTTTGCCTTCGTAAGAAACCTGGCTAGTAATTTCGATGGGTGAAGGTAGCCACTCCAGAATTCCGGATTCCAGGATTTTTCCAAACATATTTTCCTGGACATAAGTGTCCAGAAGAATGTATACCCTGTTTTTTCGGGCTCCGATCACCCTGGCATCCGTTTTACCGCCCGTTTTCTCCTCACAGGCAATGGTCGCCCCTGGATAGATAAGTGATTCGAGGCGGCCGGTATTTCGGAGGTGGGCCCTAAACTTTTTTCCATTTCTCGAAGCGATCACTGTTACCCTGCTATCCCGCCTGACCACTTTACCATAAAACAGGTCAAATTGGCCTAGACGGGTTGGATCCATTATTAATCTCCAATAGAGATTCCTCTAATATTAGGAGTCATCCCAAATCTCGAGGGAAATCCGATCTATTTCTTCGTCCACACCTTTTAACGCCCCCAGCATACCTTTTAACCCGCCTTCGACAAAACTAGCCGGAAAGTTTTCCAGAGGAACCCTTTCCCCGTTTACCTCCAAATTCACCGTACGCTGTTCTCGGACTTCACAATGGGACAGGTCCTTCTCACCATTATATATTGCTAGCGAAAGCCCGTTACAGCTATCGTAACCGCACCTGCCACAATCCAGCCCGGGAAGTTTGGCTTCGATCTCCTTGACTTCCAGAAGTTCCCGTATTTCCTCTTTCAGCGCGTCGAAGTCCCCGTCATAAACCCGGAGCGTGCAACAACGAGGCTCAATCTCTCCAACGGCAATCTTCGGAACTTCCGCGCCCTTGTACCCTTCGGCAATTACCAGGTCGTAGTCTCCAAACCCATCGACAATTTCCCCAATTTCCTCCAGTTTCATCTTTTCCGGGACGAGGAAAGCCGTCTCGACCTCGGTGGCGAGAACTGTTAGGCGCGAGCCAGCCTCTCTGTGCCGCCAGGTATCTTTACCTTCTACGTCCAGGCTGAACTCACCAGGGCTGTGTTTTACCGTACATATCTTTAATCCTTCTTCAACAAAGTCTTTAACAAGGTTTACGACCAATTCTGTCTTCCCCGAATCCGAAGCTCCATATATTGCCACAACTGGCGGTTTAATCATGTTATCCTCCTTATCGGTAGGCTATCTATATTACTTCCTGCAAAATTTTAACTTGGGAGGATCGAAAAACAACTGCCATGCCACGTTTGATCGGGATAATTCCAAACCCATAAAATGAAATCGAAGCTAGCTATGATTCAAGAAACCTCATCTTCTTTTATCCCCGTTTTTCAGCTGGTATAATCAACGATCGAGGTGATTACCTTGAAGGGAGTTTTCCTCTGTGCAGGAAAGGGTACCAGAATGCGACCGGTAAGCTACTCGACACCAAAACATCTTATTCCGATAGCAAACAAACCGATACTACAGTACAACATAGAGAAGGTCATCAACGCGGGAATTACTGACGTCGGGCTCGTCGTATCGCCGGAGATAGAATCGCTTTACCGTGAGTCCCTGGGTAGCTCCAAATGGGGAGCTTCGATAACCTACATTCACCAGGAAAACCCTCAGGGGCTGGCTCATGCAGTTGCATGTGCCCGGGATTTCGTGGGAAAAGATCCTTTTCTGGTTTATTTAGGGGACAATTTACTTCATTCCGAGCTCACGGAGATGGTCAATAATTTCAAACAGGAAAAACCCGCCGGATCGATCCTTCTGGCTCCAGTGGATGATCCGGAAAGATTCGGGGTCGCGGAAATAGAAGCCGGGAACATCGTGAACCTGGTGGAGAAACCCGACCAACCTCCTAGTAATCTGGCGATCGTCGGGGCCTACCTATTTAACCGGGAGATTTTCTCAGCAATCGAAAACATCGAGCCTTCCGACCGGGGAGAGTTAGAAATCACGGACGCTATTGCAGACCTTATAGACAACGGGAAGAAAGTAACACCCTCCACACTTGAAGGCTGGTGGCTCGATGTCGGCAGGCCCTCAGATGCATTGCGGGCTAACCGTGTATTGCTAAAAGAAATTCAGGGCTCCGTCGAAGGTAAAATTCAGAACACGGAACTTACCGACCGCTCAGTAATAAGGGTAGCAGAAGATAGCCAGGTAAAAAACAGTAAATTACGAGGTCCGGTTCACGTGGCCAGTGGAGCTCGGGTGGAGAATTCTACCCTGGGCCCGAACGTTTCTCTGGGCAGGAAAGTAGTGCTACGGAATGCAGAGGTTGAAAACTCGATAATAATGGAAGAAGCGAAAATAGAGAAGGCACACCTGCTTCGATCTTTGGTCGGAGAACAAGCGGAAATTAGCCTAGGGGGAGACAAAATAGAGATTACTCTCGGCAATCAGGCGAAAATTATAAACCTGTAAGTTAAGTAGTTTTAAGACAGACGTCGTGAGAAGCAGCTTCTGGTGGAGCCGACGGGATTCGAACCCGTGACCTCGTGGATGCCGACCACGCGCTCTCCCAGCTGAGCTACGGCCCCATTAGTAAAAACAATAATAAGTTAGTATCGTAAGGTATGCAAGAGCTACTCCTTCTATTAAGATTATACCTGTTTCGGTTTATTGGAATTTGTATATGCCTAATTCTTTCACCACCGCCGTACTTAATTGTCCTGCTCAAATCCGATTCTATAACATTGGGGCTTTCTGAGCCGGGAAATTTCCGACTCGAACCCCTATTTAGAATCAAGAAAGAGAAATTTGTGTTTAATGACATAAGATCCCGCTGGATATTTTGAAGTTCTCTGGTAATCGTTCAGTAAAATCCTATCGGAGGCCGAGCGGGCATGGTTCCATCCTTTGACCAATACAAAGCAGGCCGGGTCACCGCGCCCGGCCGATAGGACCACCGGGCTTCCCGAACCGAGAAATTTCCGACTCGCGTGCTCAAACTGCTGCCTTCATGTGAGTGCTTCTCACATATAGTAAGTAGTATTCATAAAGATATAATTTCATTTGGTTATCTAACTATCCCTTCCCATCAATTACCTGAGGCAGCCTCAGGTAATTGATGGTTCGGTCAGACATATGCGCCGCGTCGCTGGAATTTTCCCGGCTCAAAGCCCTCTATAGAGTAAAGAAATTTTTGTTTGATAGCATAAGATCCCGCTGGGTTGCTTACCGTTTTCTGGTTATTGTTCAGGAAAATCCTATCGGAGGCCGAGCGGGCATGGTTCCATGCTTTCAAAGAAAGCATGGGGAGCG
>JAGXLP010000142.1 GCA_018334615.1 Candidatus Bipolaricaulota bacterium | reverse complement strand
GTATTCTTATACGCAACGGAAGACAACGTCCAGAATACAGAGAGGTTCAGTCCTCTGGGCGCATTCTTGGGATTTGCTGAAATGGTCTGGGTTGACTAATTAGTAAGGAGGATTAACAGCCGGCCGATCACCTCGGCCGGCTGATTTTTTTAACTATGACTGATTATTTGATTCGACGGATCCTTTACATGATCCCAACGCTGATTCTCGTTTCGATTATCTCCTTTGGAATAATCCAGCTAATTCCGGGAGACTATCTCAGCAAGCGCCAGATGGACCCGACCATTTCCAGGGAAACCCTGGAACAACAGAAGGAAAACCTCGGGCTTGACAAGTCCCTGCCCGTCCGTTACTGGAAATGGGTTGAGGGCATTATTACTAGAGGGGATTTTGGTTACTCTTTTAGCAATTACCGCTCGGTAAGAAACGTATTGTTCGAAGGTAGGCTTGGCTATACGATCTTCCTTGGAATAACCAACCTTGTCTTTGTTTACCTATTCTCCATTCCTATAGGGATTTATTCCGCGGTAAACCAGTATTCCATTTCGGATAACGTGGTAACTTTCCTTGCCTTTATTGGTCTTTCCATACCGAACTTTTTCCTTGCCCTGGTGCTTATGTTCTTCATCGCTGGTCCGCTTGACGTGGGCGCGAACCTGGGGGTTGGTGGACTGTTTGTAGCAAAGTATATGGGAGCGCCGTGGTTTAATGGTTTTGTCCCGAACATGCCCAAGATAGCGAACTTCTTCTGGCACGTCTGGCCCTACGTTATAGCTGTTGGAACAGCTTCACTCGCCGGAGTAGTTCGGATCATGCGGGGTCAGATGCTGGAGTTTATGAACAGGCAGTTTGCCCAAACCGCCAAGGCCAAGGGGTTGAAGGAGAACATAGTCATCTACAAACACGTTTTCCGAAACGCTATAAATCCGATTATAACTAATTTCGGTTACTCGTTTAGAACGTTGGTTTCTGGTTCTTTGATTACCGCAATTGTTCTAGGAGTCCCAACGGTACAGCGGGCCTACTGGACTGCCTTAAACCAACAGGACGAGCAGGTGATTATGGCTGGCCTGGTTTTCTTTGCCTTGATGCTGCTGGTCGGGAACTTGGTTGCGGACTTCTTGCTTGCCTGGAACGATCCTCGTATTCGCTATGACTAAAGGTGATTTCATTGGCTGAAGAATACCAGGCGGACGAAGTTGAAAAGAGGAAGCGTAGATCCCAGTGGAGGAGGATGTGGAGGAGGTTCAGAAGACATACACTGGGACAAATAGGCGGGATTATCGTCCTGATTATCGTTATTATAGTATTTCTGGCAAACTTTATTGCGCCCTACAATTTTTCGACCCAGCATAGGGATTACGCAAATGCCCCTCCTACAAAGATTCACTTTACCGACGACGGAGGCCTGGCTTGGCCTTACGTCTACGGAACAAAGAAGGAGTATAACGACTATTACGAAAAGGTGTACGTCGAGGACAAGTCGGAGAAATACCCGATAAAATTCTTCGTTCAGGGAGAGAAGTACAGTTTTTGGGGCTTATTTGAAAGCAAGATTCATTTGTTTGGTACGGGAACGCCGAAGGCTACTATCTTCCTGTTTGGGACGGATAAGTTTGGCAGGGATTTATTTTCCAGAACACTCTGGGGAGGTTGGATATCTTTATTAATTGGGCCCTTTGCCCTCGTAACAACATTAGTGATTGCCATTCCGATGGGTTTACTCTCAGGTTACTTTGGGGGTTGGGTCGATATGCTGGTCCAGCGGATAATCGAGGTGATAATGGCCTTCCCGAAGTTGCCTCTGTGGCTTGCTCTTGGGATGGTCGTCCAGGGGCTCCCCTCGGCCTATAGGTTTTTCTTTATCGTTGCGGTGTTTTCGCTTGTCGATTGGGCCACGCTTGCCAGAACCCTGCGAGGCCTGGTTCTATCAGCCAGAGAAGAAGATTACACCATGGCTGCAGAGGCCGCTGGGGCTGGTCCCGTTAGAATAATGTTTCGTCACATACTACCCAATACGACTACCTACCTTGTCGTGGCTTCTACTCTGAGTATACCGGGCTGGATAATTGGCGAAGCAAGCATCAGTTATCTTGGGCTTGGTATCAAGGAACCTCAGACCAGCTGGGGTCTCCTTTTAAGTCAGGCCAATAATCTTGAGACAATAACTTCCTACCCGTGGCTGTTAATCCCCGGCGTGTTTATTGTTATAACTGTTCTGGCGTATAATTTCTTTGGAGATGGCATCAGGGATGCTGCGGATCCGTTTACAACCGTCGGAGGAAAATAATAGGGTAAGGTAATTTTAGGTCTAACTAGACATGATGGAGGGTGAGCAGAAGAGAGGACCCTTGAGGGAAATCCAACGGACTTTAATCGGGTTGGTTGCGGCCTTCGGGATAGTTGCTCTGTTCGCTGCGACGATATTCTACTTCATTCCGACTTTTTTTAGCTCTCAGGGAATCAATTGGTCAATTGAGGAAAGTGGGTCGGTTTCTGTTTACTATATTGAAGACGATTTACCCGATTTTGATCCCCAATCTTACCTGACTAGAGTTATAGACTCCAAGGAAAATATAGTCCAAAAATTGGGTATAGAAGGAACCAGGGTGCCCGATAGGATTCGTGTCTATCTTCACAGGGATCTGGCAACACTGAAGTCTGCAATTGCGGAGAGAAAAAGTTCTCCCGGTGGTGACGTCCCGCTGGCTGTTATGGACGTCATTTCAGGTTACGAAGTCGAACCGGTTTTGGTCAGATTATTGACGGTTTTCTCCTGGGGTCGACCGTCGTCAGAATTTCTCCGACTGGGCCTCCAGTCATTTTTCTCGAATCGGATTGACCAACCCCACTTACGGGTGGCTGGACTGGGCGACACTACTTTCTCCTTCTCGGAAATAACCTCTCTGGCTGAAACTGATAACTTGCCGCACTCACTCCACGATAATATTTACGACTCGTTTGATTCCCCGGCTGCCCCGGCCGGGATAGGTTTATCGGG
>JAGXLP010000040.1 GCA_018334615.1 Candidatus Bipolaricaulota bacterium | reverse complement strand
ACCAATCGACGTACTGGGTATACCAGTAGCTGTCCAGGAGGAAAATTACGGTGTAAGCTAAGTAGCCCCAGACTAACCAGTCGAGAAATAGAGATTTAAGCTGCCTGGGGAGGTCAGGAGATATGAACCTTTTCGGCTTCTTCACCGAATACCTCCTTGAACTTTTCGTCATCTATTCCTTTGGGGTCGCCATCGTATACTATCTTACCCCCTTTCAGTCCGATGGCTCTCGTCCCGTACTGTCTTACCAGATCGAGAAAATGAAGGCTGGTAATTACGGTCTTGCCCTGGTTGTTTACCTCGGCAAGGTAGTCCATGATCGTTCCCGAAGTGGCGGGGTCCAGGCTAGATACGGGTTCATCGGCTAAAAGTAACTTCGGATCCTGCATGAGGGCTCTGGCGATGCCAACCCTTTGTTGCTGTCCGCCGCTCAATTCATCAGCCCTTTTAAATGCTTGTTCAGGGATACCTACTGTCTGGAGCTTCTCATGAGCCGTCTGTTTCATATCCTCGGGAAACCGCCCAAGGAGGCTTCTCCAGAGGCTTACTTCTGTAAGTTTTCCTGTGAGGACGTTTGTGAGAACGAGAGATCTCTCGATCAGATTGAAGCGTTGAAACACCATACCTATTTCTTTCCGAATTTGCTTCAACTCCTT
Organism: Candidatus Bipolaricaulota bacterium; assembly: GCA_018334615.1. Lineage (GTDB taxonomy): Bacteria > Bipolaricaulota > Bipolaricaulia > M55B111 > M55B111 > JAGXLP01. Next base: position 9,122 of record JAGXLP010000040.1, on the reverse strand, counting down.
ACTTGGGGCGGTGGTTACTTCCCTTCCCTCGAATTTAATGCTTCCCTCTGTTGATTCGATCAACCTGTTGATACAGCGCAGCAGGGTGGATTTTCCAGAGCCGGATAACCCTATGATAACCAGGAATTCTCCCTTCTCAACCTCAAAAGATACATCGTCCAGGGCGAGGATGTCCGGCGGATAAACCTTTGTCAAATTTTTTATTTCCAGTTGAGCCAAATTTCCCCCTCTTGGATAGAAAATAAGGAGGGTCTGAAAAACCAGACCCTCCCTGATGGAACTAACTCAAATTATTCCTCCGGAACCGGATATCCTACCATTTCTCGGTATCCATCGTAGTAATCGTCGGTAATTCTTTCGACGTCAGTCCACTGATAGAAATTCGGGTCCCCCCAGAGTTTTGAACCTTCGGGACTTCTGATGTGTTCAATAATGGCATTAACTATTTTGTCTTCAATTTCTTTTGGAAAATCATTGGTAAAAGTTATAGAGTCATTTGGAATTGGACCAAAAGTAGTCACAATACCAACTTTATTAACCACTTCATCATAAGTATACATTCCGCCTTCTCCAACGGCTTCACGAACGTCTTTGACTTTCCCTCTGACTTCTTCTGGGTAGAGTTTGTCCAGATAGTGGTTCCATACCCACATTTCCGGGTCATCGCCGTATTCCCACTCGAAATATACTCCCTTTGGAGGTTCGGGTGGAGAACCGTAAGACGTGGCAAAATCACCCCTGCCTTCCAGCAAAGCCACGATGGAATTTGGGTGTCCACCACTTTCCAGTTTGTCTTTTATTTCGACGTTATGGGCGTCGAAAACCTTTTTGGGTAGGACATATCCGGATGTACTTCCAGGGTAACTATATATCCATTTCTTTCCATCCAGAGCCTCTAGAGCGTCCTCAAGATCGGGATGGTAGTCCATTTCTTCTCTGAGGGCGTAAACACTGGCAAAATAGTATGAACTACCATAGCGGACAGCGGCCAATCTGGGGTGCACTCCTCCATTTGTTTCCACGTAAAGCCTGGCATACTGGTCGGTGGTTGGGGTGGCCATTGTATCACCGTCCGCTGCCTTTACAGCTTCTATTAGAGCTGCGTAGTCGGCAGTAACGTGGGGTTCAATGTAAATACCCGTCAGCTCAAAAATGTCCTCTACAACTTCTCTTCCAACATCTTGAATTACAGCAGTATCAACTGAGGGTGGAAACAGCCATTGAACAGGGTTCTTTTTCGTGCCTAGTTCCGCGCTTAAAGCGCCAACACTTAGAAGTCCTACTGCTAAGACCAGAACAAAAGTAAACTTAGCTTTTTTTTGCCACATAAGGCTATCCCTCCTGAAATTTACCCTTTCGGGATTTGGTTGGAAAATCTCTGTCAAGGTAACCGGCCGGAAGCCAGCTCCTTGAATAACGATAAATTAAAATTAAACCTCTGCTTATTATATTATCTGTTTTACTGAATTAAGGCAAATACTAGCGGGGAAGATCTGGCACTGCCGTAACCTTCTCTACCTACGTTTTTCCGCAGAATATAATTGGTTAATTCTGTAAGCCCCTTCCATTAGGAGAGCTTAGGTCTATGATGCCAAGGATTCCATATGACGGAAATGAGAACGGGTGGATTGGAGATTTCATTTCCACCCTTCTCCATAGGCGGATCTTTCAAGATCCGCTGTAATGGCTGGTAGAAGTGAGAAAAGATGTTCTTTGGTAGATGATATGTAGATACTATCGAAGGAAAAATATCAACACTTCTAACTTCGAGTACATCTTGGTTAGAAAAATCAGAATATCGGGGAAAAAGGCTTGAAGCATTATTATCAATAGCTGGGAGGGTCACCCTACTCCCAGCCGGGCAGAGCCGCCCGACCTGATTGAGATTAGGAAAACCGGGCAAGGGAACTTGACCTACTTGTGACATGGTTATATGTCAGGCTTGCATCACAACATCTCCATAATCGGAGGTAATTACGAGATCTGCTCGATTTTTATGAGAGGAGATAATTTCGTGTTCCCGCTTTAATACGTCTTCGACAAACGGCTCCATCTTATCCCTACCGCGCCGTTTTCTGTCTTCGTAAGTTTGCCTATAGTCCCTATCTATGAATATCCGAAAGTCCACGAATTTCAGGATACTCGTGTAAGTCCCCTCAGCAATTAAAGCTCGGTATTTCCTGACTTCTTTGATTTCTGTAGTGATCCTATCTTCGTCATAGTTCACTAGGGGTTTATAAATTGTTTCTTGACGGTTTTTAAACGAACGAAGGTTGGAATCCAGGAAATCTAGCTTTACCTCGTAACTTCCGACCTGGTCGATGTTCTTTTTACGCATTTCGTGGTTTGTTTGCGGAGGAAAAACAAAGTAGTCGTCCTGCTGGAGGATTTCGGTTGGAAAATCTTTTTCCCGACTGATCCGGGCAATTTCCGAGGCCAGCTCGGATTTTCCGGAGCCAGATTCCCCGGCGACAGCCACTACGAATTTTTCTTTATCCTCGAATTTATCCTCCAGAATTTGGACAATTTCTCTAGCTCGTTCCGTGTGATGTTTCTCGATAACCAGTTCATCACCAAGCATAATGATCAGCTCTCACCGGAATATCTCGTCCCGGGATTCCCATTAAAGTACAGCGTCCTCAATTGCTCCAATTTGATATCCGTTTCGGGTGACGGGTTGGTGAAGTATTCAGGAATAGGGATTTTGTCCCCTTTTGGCCTCTGCTCACCCTGTACTTGTTTTAGCGCCTTGGCGTAGCTTTTTGCCGTTTGTTCCCAGGTGTAGCGAGAAAGCACCCGATCCAACCCGGCCTCCTGGTAACTCTTCCATTTCTCTTCCGAGCCCAACAATTCAAGTAATTCACCTGCAATATCTTCCGGATCCTCGGGATCGACGAGGGCTCCGTATTTCTCTCCCGTTTCCTCGTCAACCAAACTTTCAGTGGGCCCTCCCTGGTCGGTCACGACCACCGGCAGGCCGCAGCTCATTGCCTCTAGTGGCGCTAGCCCAAACGGTTCGTAAACGGAAGTAAGAGCAAACACCGAACCTCTATCTCTAGCCCAGCGGTAGGCAGCTGCAAGCTCCTCCTGATTATCTAACGGAAAAGAGGTTACTGTTTCCCAGAGGTCATTTTCCTCCAGAGTGGAAGCAATGTCATCAAGTATTTTCTTCCCTTCGCCACCGAAGTGGTCCCGCTGATGTAAGGGGTCATCTGCCCCGCGGACCACTATGGCCAGATTTGCCAACTCTTGCAGTCTATCGCAGGTCACAAAAGCGTTGACCAAACCCATATGGTTCTTCTTGCGGTCAAGCCGACTCGAACAGAGAACCAGCGGAAGATCTCGCCGTTCGGTCGGTAAATCCCGCTCGAGGGTGGATTTAATCCTATCTTTGATCTCCCTATCTTGACTGCTTTCTTCCTGGTGAAATATTTTTTTATTTACCCCCGGAGGGATTACCGAAAATTTTGCCTCATTATCCGGATCTATTGCGTTGCTGTAGGCCCGGTGGGAGTATTGGTTGAACCGTTCCTGGTTCGTACTGGTGATTACCTGTCCGGCCCGGTTCATGCCCACACGTTCCGCGGCTATTCGGCGGGCGAAGTTGTACCGGTTATCGAGTTGTTCCAGGTTATCTTTTGTTGTTCCCAGTCGGTCCATCTTCTGGGCTCCCAGGGAGTGTCCGGTAAAGGTGTAATTGATCCCCGTTCTATCTTTTAGCAAAGCGCCGACCAGCCCTCCGTCGCCGTAATGGGTCGTGGTTACGTCGGGGAATTCACCTTCGTCGTCGTAAAAATCGATTATCCCGTCCAGCCAGTCGGTCCCCAGGTGGGGCCAGAGTTGCTCCTTGGGTAGGAAATCCTCCGGACCACAGGGAATTCTCACTATCCTCACGCCCTCCGATCCTGGGTAACTATCAAGCTGATCCGAAAATTCCGGCCATTCCGAATCTTTTATCTGTCGGGTGATGATATCTACCCTGTGGCCCAGTTCTGCTAGAGCTAATGCCGTTTCCTTCACATACACCAGCTGTCCGCCAAAATCAGGATGTTCCATCCAGTAACTATCATCCGGGTCAAAGTTTCCCTGAGGATTCAGAAAACTGACAAACACTTAAATCGCCTCTTCTTTATTAACCTTTTACCGCTCCTGCAGTTAAGCCGCGAACGAAGTACCGCTGTAGCGAGAAGAAGACCATCAACGGAAGGACCATGGAAATGAACGCAGCCGGCAGAAGCAGGTGCCAGGACTGACCCTCGGAACCAACTAGATTAGCGATTGTCAGCGTTATCGGTGCTTTAGAGGGATCGGGCATGTAGATCAACGCGACAATCAGATCGTTCCATATCCAGAGAAACTGGAAAATAGCCAGCGAGGCTATCACAGGTTTGGAAAGCGGGACGACCAATCTTGTAAATGCGGTCCAGACGGAAGCCCCGTCGATAAATGCTGACTCGAACAATTCCTTTGGCAACCCGCCCATGAAGTTACGCATCATGTAAATCATCAGGGGCATTCCGTAACCCGCATGGGCTAACCATATCCCTACATAGCTCCCGTAAAGTCCTGTCGAAGAATATATCTTTAATATTGGGATGAATGTCATCTGAAGCGGGACAACTATCAGCCCGACAATTGTTAAAAATAGTAGGTTTCGTCCCGGAAAGTGGAGCCATGCGAAGGCGTATCCCGCCAGCGCTGCGAAAAATAGGGAAAGAAAGGTTGACGGAACTGCAATGATAAAACTGTTTAGAAAAGATTGCCAGATGCTGTTGCCGAATAGTACGTCAACGTAGTTCTGTACAGTATAGTTCTGAGGGTTTGCCGGATCCAAAAATACACTCCACCATCCGGAATTCATTATATCGTTTCGGGGGCGAAAAGAACTGACAAAAATTCCCAGGGTAGGTAGCAGCCAGACTATACAGAGGATAATTACCAGCACGTGAAGAGGGACTCGTGAAAATAACTTTAATATTTTCTGAATCATCGGATTGCCTCCCTTTTCTGAAACCGCCGGATGTTAATGACTACGAAAGGAATGGTAAGAAGGAACAGGACAACCGCCAACGCACTTGCTGCCTCGTAGTTATAAAAACTGTACATTTTGCGGATCATCAGGCTCGCAAGGACGTCGGTTCCGTACTCACCGTTTGTGGTTACCCAGACAAAGTCAAATATCTTTAGGACAAAGATGACGATAGTGGTGGTAGTTGCGATGATCGTCGTCTTCATGTAGGGAATCGTGACGTGCCAGAATACCTGTAGTTCGTTTGCCCCGTCGACCCGAGCCGCTTCCAGCATCGATGAAGGTATCCCCTTGTAAGCTGCCGAAAGCATCACCATGGCGAAACCGGTCCAGACCCATATTCCCATCACTATCAGGGCAAGGTTGTTTGTCCAGGGACGTTCCAGCAACCAGGTAGTCGGTTCAAAGCCTGTCTGAGCCAGCACGAAGTCAGTTATTCCCAGCAGGAGCAAGACCCCCATGAGTGGTGGCCCAAAAGAGGTATCGCGGAGTGCTGCAACTCCCATGATAACCAATCCAAGAATCATCAATACCTGGGCCGCGATGGTCAGGGAGGAAGAACCTCCACCTGCTCCGACAAAACCGAGAACATACCAAGCACCCAGCAGAATGAATCCTATCATTACCGCCCAGGCTATCCAGGTCAGCCTGCCGTCTTCTTTCCATACTTCAATTGCCCGCCATAGCCCCTTGAGGAGGGCTAATAGGGCGATCACCGAAGCAATTATCCCAAAAGCGATAAACATTATGTGTAAGGCTCTATTTACGCCTGGCTGGGACGCGAACTCCCCAATCGAGCCCATGAGACCGTTTAACAGACCTATTTGGGTGAATCCGGGCGGACGGTAGGCATATACGAATTTCCAGATTATTGAAGCCGCGGTAAATGATACGGCCATCGGCATAAATATGAGGGATTTGGCGATCGATTCGTATTTTACTCTGTCGAGCAGTACGGCAAGGATCAATCCAAATCCAATAGTGAAAGAAGTCATAACGACAATCCATAGCATAGTATTTCGGAAGGCGATTAACGTCTCCCCCGCCGTCAATACCTGAACGTAATTCTGTAGACCGACAAAATTACCTGAAGGAAAAGCGCCCTGCATGTCCACATTGCCGAGAAAGCTGGTATAAGTGGTTACGATTGTGGGGTAAAAGAGAAAGAAACCCACCACTAAGAGCGCCGGTCCGACGAATAGGAACGATACAAACTTTCGACTTCGCATTTTTTACTCCCCCCAATAAAAAAAAGGGAAGGTGGGGAAGGTGCCCCACCTTCCACTTACCATTTGGACTCTTTTTTAGTCAGTTGCTTCGCCCGATTCGTATGCGTTATCGGCGTCGCTTTCGATTGTCTCCAGGATGTCACTCAGGCTTTTTTCTCCCTGGACGTAGTTTACGACTCCAGACCAGAAGCTTCCTGATCCAATGGCGGATGTCATTGAGTCGGAACCGTCAAATCTTGCCGTTTCCGCCTCTTTTAGTGCCTGTGCGGCGTTCCTCAACGTATCGTTAGGATAGGCGGAAAGTGGGACGTCCACGTTGACTGCCAGCCGCCCTGGGTTTTCCTCGACCCAGGTTTGCTGGATGTCTGCCGAAGCGAAATACTTGATCAGTTCGCGGACTTCTGGCTTGTCTTTAAAGGCGATGAACAGGTCCCCGGCAAACAGAATCGGAGGCGATTCCTTGCCAAAGGATGGGAAGATAAACGTATCGTAGTCTTCTCCGACTTTGGCATCCGGGTGAGCGTCTTCGATGAAATCCTGAATAAAGGTAGCCTGTCGGTGCATTAGTGCCCTGGGCTCTTCTCTTCCTTGCGTGGGGAGTATGTACTGAGCAGCGTCACCGAAGTTGATCGTTGATGCCGCCTTCCTGCCACCCATTACCATGTCGTCGTTGATAAAGAGGTCGAAAATCCTGAAGGCTTCAGCAACTCTCGGGTCCGTCCACGGAATGTCGTGGTTTACCCATTGGTCGTAAACTTCTGGCCCGGCGGATCTTAGCATTATGTCCTCCAGCCAGTCGGTCCCCGGCCAGCCTGTTGCAGCACCACTTTCCAGGCCAAATGCCCATGGCGCATAGCCGTCGCCGACCATTTTGTTCTGCAACTGGAGAAGCTCGCCAATTGTTTCCGGTACTTCGTAGCCCTTTTCCTCGAAAACCTTCTTATTGTACCATACAAGGCTCTTCACGCTTGCCGCTGGAACTACTCCGTACAGAGTTCCTTTGTACGAACCGGATCCAATGAAACCGCCGGCCATTTTGTCAGCCAGCTCGGTGTCCTTAAACCAGTCAAGTGAAGCCAGCTGGCCCCTGCGGGCAAAATTATTCATTAATCCTGGATTAGGGACATTGGCCATATCGGGTGGATTTCCACCTTCAACGCGAGAACCAAGCGCGGTCTTCATGTTACGACTTACCGGCTGGATTTCTACTTCAATTCCAGTATCTTCGGTAAATTGGTTCATCAAGCTCTTAAATACTTCCAGTTCTTCCCCGCCAAAACTGGTAACAAAAGTAACTTTTTCCTGTCCAAATGCCACGAAAGTTCCGGAAAAGACCAATCCTATCGTCAATATCAGAGTTAAGAACGTCAGAGATATTAATTTTTTATTTATCATCTTCTTCCCTCCTTGTGGTGGAAAATGATGTATTGATTTAAACTGAACTGTTTCTCACCTTCAATTTAGATTTATCACCCCCATTAATGGTGTTACACCCGCATGATTGTCGCCTGATCAAATCTGCACTGACAATCTCGCTATCCTGTCTCTCTTCTCCGTTTATTAATCGGATAAGTTTTTTTGCCGCCAGGTAACCCAGATCCTCCGTATGCAGATCGAGGGTCGTCATGCTTGGGTTTATATGCTCTGCCAGCTGGCAATCTCCGATCGTTATCAACGCCACGTCATCGGGAATTGACTTACCGAGGTCCCTGAGAGCCCTGTATACGCCTGCCATCTGTTCCTCGACAGAGATACAAATCGCGGAGAATTCAACTTTGCCGGCCTCGTTCATAACTTCCTGGTAGGCCATCTGCTCGTCGTGTCGAGATCGCCAGATTAATCTCCTTTGAACTTCTATACCTTCTTGTTCGAGTGCTGCCCTGTAACCGCGTTCGCGAGCCTCTGAAGCGATCAGATTTTTCGGACCGCCAAGGAACGCTATTCGCTTATGACCATGTTCGATCATGTGTTCCGTGGCAAGTTTTGTAACGCCGTAATTATCATTGTCCACGTAAGGAAAATTCCTGGGTGGCTCCCCGAGAAATACTACTGGGTAGCTTACCTCATTTATGACGTCAAGGTAGGGCATTTCCTGGGTTGGATGTGTTATTATCGACCCGCTTACGTTTTTTGTTCGGTAGGCCTCGGTGATCACCCTCTCCGTCTCCTCCCGGGATTCGACTATTTGAAGGGAAATCATGTTTCCACCTTCATTTGCGGCCCTGTTCATGCCGGCAATTAGTTTCTGGAAGAAGCCGGTGGAGAAGAAGAGGCTGTCGACCTTCACTGGTATCAGGAGTCCTACGTTGCTGGATTTACCGTCGACAAGAGCCCGGGCGGCGGCGGTTGGGTGGTAACCGAGATCCCTGGCAACATTGAGTACGGTATTCTTGGTATCTGAGCTTATGGTAGGTTTGTTGTTTAGAGCCATGGAAGCGGTTGATACAGCTACGCCCGCTTTGTTTGCAACATCCTTTATCGTAACGTTTTTGCTTCCCGAGACTTTTTTGTTCATGGATTTGTCCTATTTCACGGTTCGCTTGAAACGTTTCAAAATAATTATACTACAGAATTTTGTGACCGTCAAATGTTGGCCTGTCTTGGCGCATGTGCTTTCTATACTCCGTTTTAGACTGGTCCAGCGTTATTTGTATTCGAATTACTCCCCCGGTCTTCCTATAATAATGGTATGAATAAGATATTGGACTTTCTCGGAACTTTTTTTAAGACCCTTTTTGGCTGGGGGCTGCTTTACCTTCTCTGGCTGATTCTGTTCAGGGAGGTCCGTCCGGTTATTTTGGTCAGTGGAGCGTTTGCCACGGGTCTGGTAGTCTTCCTGTACTCTACGTTCGATCTGACCATAG
>JAGXLP010000039.1 GCA_018334615.1 Candidatus Bipolaricaulota bacterium | reverse complement strand
CTACGGGGCTTTCTTGGCAAGTTTTGGTAAAACCACTAGCCGGCAACCTACCTTAAGAAGCTTGGACTCAATCGAGCAAGATCCCACCAGCGGAGGTTAGTTCTTCTTCGCTACCTACCAGGTAAAAGCCGTCCCCTGTCTGGACTTTAAGGCCGGGACTGGGAGGGATGATCTTTCCCTCTCTTTCCACGGCTATTATGAGGGCGCCAGTTTTTGCTCCCAAATCAAGCTCCTTTAGGGTTTGGCCCGACAGGGCAGTTTCTTTTAGAGATATTTTTTGCAACATACCTACTTCAGCTATCTCGCTTATAACCTCTGTTACGTCAGCGGCGATAGGGTTATGGAGTAACAAAGAAGCCTTCTTGGCAGTGTCTAGGTAGGGCGAGAGAACGTAGTCCGCCCCCGCCCGCCTGATATTTTTAGACGCGCTGGCGGAATGGGATAAGGCGATGGCGTATATGTCGGGGTTAAGGTCTTTGGCCACCATAACCGAGAAGGCGTTCTCCGAATCGTCCATTGTCGCTACCAGGGATCTCGCCCGCTCGATTCTTGCTTCTCCCAAAGTTGACTCGTCGCTGGGTTGTCCCTGAAGGGCCTGGTAGCCTTTTTCTCGGGCAAGAGATACCTTGTCGCCATCCGGGTCAACGAAGAGAATTTTGTCTTTTTCGTTCCTGTCGGACAGCTCGTCGGAAATCCGTTGACCAACATCCGTATATCCGCAGATTATGTAGTGATCGTCCAATTCTTTCAACATCCTTTTCCACCTCTCTATTCTTCGTCCCACAAGGGTGGGTATAATTACGTTTAGGCTATAGAAGACGGTTCCTACGCCTGTGACCATCAGGAAGATGGAGAGTACCCTCCCCGCCGTCGATAGGGGCCAAACCTCCCCGTATCCGGTGGTGGTAATAGTAAGAATTACCATGTAAAAGGAATCGAGTGCATTCCACCCTTCCAGGGTCATATATCCTGCCGTGCCAACCGCCATCAAAACCAGCAGTATTGTGATTATCCGCAGCAGTAAATTCTTAAGGTCGCTTCGGTTCGGGTTAATTTTCAGCTCCCCCTGAAGCTCGGTCGTTATTTTGTGGAAAACCCTTCGGTCCCGGCCATCCCGGAATACACCTGGTAACGGGTTCGGCCTGGTTTTCACCGGAAAAAGTATTTCTCAAATTGGGTTTGCTCATTCCGGTCGTTTCTACTTATTTTTTCACTCTTGTAATATTCTAACCCAATCCAGCAACTCATAACAAACGCTTCACCTCTACAACCGCCTCGTCTATGACCTAACCTTCCGGCCAGCAGCAGACACACTGCTCCAATAATTTTGCAGGCACCCCAAAATCAGCAACCTCCGGTACCCCGTAAAATACCAAAAGTAGACCCTGGTCCCCGTGTTGGAGGGAGGTAAGGGTGTTTGTAGCGTTTCGGTCGGGCTTGGGGACACCGCCTGCCGGAATTGGGGAGGGCGAAAATCTCTTTACAAAGCCCTCTTTAAAAACCTGGATTTTTCCTTAATTCAGTAAAGATTTAGCAATCCGAGACGTCCCTTTTTAAAGGATAATAGAACTGTATTTTGAATACATTGCGGTTCAGCTAGCTAATTTAACCGGAATGACAGTACGGGTAGCGGCTTCGCTGGTATTCTGAAAAAACTGCTCGGGAAGGAACCCTGCCTTCAACTCGACGACAGCGGTTTGAGAAAAGCGCACGTTTCAAGTTAAACTGGTTTTCCTGGGGGTCTCGTCACTCCGGGCGCTTGCCGGGTACATCTGGCATCATTAATCGTTGAGCATGCCCTGAATTATTACCTCAGAAGCTTCTTCTTTATCAAGTCCTCTAGCCATCAAAGTCTGCAATTGAGTATCATCTACGCTACCTATTGCTGCTTCGTGAGTAACCTTTGCCTCAGGATCTCTCACTTCCACTATAGGAACGGCTCGAGCTACGGCCTCGTCTTTTATTATTTCAGTACAGTCAACATGACCCTGGGATTCGGGTGCACTAGCGGTAAGTTCGTTTAATATTTCTGCACTGGCGTCGTCCTGAACGGCAATTTTAGAATCAAGCAAACCTCTAGCTCCTCTCCCCTTTAATTTGCCCGCTTCCCGTATTTTTATCTCATCGTCCTCGGCCCCCTGCATGCGGGCCAGCATCTCCATGGTAGAAAAATCACCCAGTTCCGCTTCGTAGTCGAAATCTATCTTACCCACTCTTCCTTCCAGCAGGCTAAATATCGTGTATAAATAGGAGTTTTCTTCCAGCTTTATATCGGAGTTCGCTATTACCTCCACCCCGCCCTTCTCTCCATGATAGTGATTTTCTTTATAGGTATAGCTTCCCCCTTTACGAATATGGATATCAGCATTCATTATATGTTTGACTTTAGCGGCGCTGGGGAAAACGCAATCCGCCATAACTTCTACTTCGGCCTCTTCTTGTACCTCTATTTCCATATCTATTTTCTGTACGCCTTTTTCCGGCAGAACTCCAAAGCACATGTGGACGGGTTTTTGAATTTTATATCCTTCTTTTACTTCAATTTTTACCCCTACAAGACCCTCTTCCCTGTTTTTTAAATCTACACTAAGTCCCTCTACTTCGTGAGCACCCAATATGTTATCTCGCTCCAATACAACGTGAGCAACTTCACTATCGGCGAAAACGTCTTCGCCTCCGGCTTCTTTATAGGCTTCAACCATCATTTGATAATCATCCAACGTTTTCCACCTCTTGTTTGGTGTGTTTTTCGTAATCTTCATCTTCGCAGGGAGTACATTCGTATCTAAAATACTCGCTAATTTCCCCCGGATTTCCTTTTTTTATTATTTTACCTTTACAGATAAGAACTGCTTTATCGGCAAAATCTAACATTTCCTCTGAATGAGTGATTAGTAGAACTCCCGTGTTTTCTTTTTTAAAATCACTAATGACGTTTCCAATATTATTTAGAGCTACAACATCCACTCCGGAATCAGGTTCATCCAGCATGACCAGTTCGGGTTCCATTATTAATATTGAAGCCAATTCTATTCTCTTTCTTTCTCCACCACTCAGGGTTTCATCGATATTTCTGTCCAGGTATTTTTCTGGAACAATGGCCACTTCTCTAAGAGCCCGGGCTAATTTCTTTTCGGTAACCTGTTCGCCTCTACTTTTCAAACCTAAAGAAAGAAACTCCCTTACCGTAACCCCTTCGAATCTGGCCGGTTCCTGCCAGGCCAAAGTTATTCCTTTTTTTGCCCTTTCGTCTATGCTGTATCCACTGATCTCCTCTCCCTTAAAAAATATTTCACCCTTATCAGGAGTATAATCCTTAAGCCCCATAATAGTGTAAGCTAGTGAAGATTTGCCGCATCCATTGGGACCGATAACGGCCGTAGTTTCCCCTTCGTTAATTTCCAAAGAAATATCTCTTAAAATGCTGGTGTTTTCCAGTGTTAAATCCAAATTATCTATATTTAATAGAGAATTCATTAGTTATTCTCCTTTGAATTCAATAACCTCTAAACTTGAAGGAGTCTTTCAAAATAGGCCCTTTATCTTCGATAAGTTATCCCGAGCAAATTTTCTCCCGACGGAGACGGGCCGATTTAATGCCCGATCTCGTGCCTGCATGCCTTTTCATCCGCGCCCTCCATCTCGATTGTCGCGTGGACCACGCCCCATTCACGCAGCAGCTTTCTGATCTCCCTTCTCGTGCTCGTGACGGAATTTTCGTGTTCGCGGTTATCCTCGGACATCTAAGTTCGTGGTGCCTCCCTGTTAAATTCCTTAAGGCCTAACAGCACCTCTTCGAGTTTTGGTGTCAGCACTCCCGGATGACCCCTAAGGATATTATAAAGCATTATTAACTCGTAAACTCCTCTTCAGTGTTGATCTCCATTTATCCGTACCTCAAAAGATCAAATTAAAGATAAATCCCAAAATCATAATTCCGAATCCGATGATCCCACCGTAAGCAATAATCAAGTTTCTTTTCATTACCTGCTTTAATAGCACAAACTGAGGTACGGAAAGCGCCGCCACCGACATCATAAACGCGATGGAGGTTCCTGCGGGTAGTCCCTTTCCAATTAAGCTCTCCGCCACAGGAATTACGCCCATTATGTTGGTATAAATCGGTATCCCCAGTGCCGTAGCTGCCGGAACTGCCAGCGCTCCCTGTAGGGTGTTCTGGATAAACTGCTCGGGAAGGAACCCGTGAATTGCCGCACCGAGGCCGACACCGATTACTACGTAAGGAAAGATACGTCCTACGATTTCCCTGGCGTCCTCATACGCCTCCCGGAGGCGCTGTCTGGCGGACTTGTCCGAAACGTCATTACCTTCCTCCTCGTCGGCGGCGAAATCGAAATCCACGACGTAACGCTCGAACCCAAGCAGTTTAAGACCTCCTCCTCCGACGATCCCTACGATCAACCCTCCCAGCACGTAGGCGAGGGTCAGGCTCCAGCCAAACGAGCCAAAAAGTACGAAGACCGCGGCGGTGTTGACCATGGGAGAGACGGTGAGAAAGGTTATAGTCATCCCGAACGGGACCCCTACACCGACGAAGCCCAGGAAAAGCGGGACGGTCGAGCAGGAGCAAAAAGGCGAGATTATTCCCAGAACTCCAGCCAAAGCATAGCCGACTATCGCCTTCTTACCTTTGAGGAAGTCCCTGATTTTCTCGGGCGGGAGGTAGGTTCTGAGGTAGCTAACCGCAAAAACTACCCCGAGCAGGATAACGGTTATCTTCAACGTATCGTAGATCCAGAATTCTAAGGCTGCCGCCAGTCTCCCCGTTAGCCCCGTAAGGCCTATCAGCTGTACCGCTATGTATTTAAACATGACCCTCTAAGAGAGCACTTCTTTGATCTCTTCGTCGGAGGGGACCGTTCCTTTGAACTTGACTTCACCGTCAGCCACAAGTGCAGGGGTGTTCATGACGCCGTAGCTGGCGAATTTAGCGGGGTCATCCACTTTTACTACCTCTATTTCCTTCTGTTTACCCATTTCTTCAACTATAGTCTGGACGTTTTCTTTTAGCTGTTCGCATGTGGAACAACCTTTGCTTCCCAGTATTTCAACTTTCATTTGAGTTCACCTCTTGGTTCGTTAATTGGTTTGTTAATTCCAGTAACTTCTCTACTTTCACTTTTTCTCTGACTTCGCATTCGACCCTTTTGCCGGCATGTCTCGTTTCAATCAGCCCTACGGATTTAAGCTTCTTTAGGTGGCGATAAATCACGGATCGATCACGTTCTATCACACCTTCGAGCTCGCAGTAGCAGATTGGTTCATCGATATCAAGCAAATGCCTGAGTAACTTTAATCTCTGCGGAGAACTTAGAGCTTTGAAAAATTCATGCATTGTTGCACATCCTTGCATCAATCCTAAACCAACCCGACGAGATTTTCAATGTCAACACGATCACAATTCCTGAGAAACTATTGCCAGAACATTAATTCAAGGGAAGACTTTCAATTGACGCCAGCGTTAACCTGTCTCCGATCCGACTCTCGGAAAGTACTTCCGCGTTCTGTTGGCAATGGCAACCAGGGTCAGCATTACCGGGACTTCAACCAGTACCCCGACGACGGTCGCCAGCGCGGCACCAGAAGTTACTCCGAATACGGAGATGGCCACGGCCACGGCCAGTTCGAAGAAGTTGCTGGCTCCGATCATCGCCGCCGGAGCGGATACGGGATGCTCGATATTCCATAGGTAGGCCCAACCGTAAGCTATCGAGAAGATTATAAAGGTGAACAATACCAGCGGTATGGCGATCAGAACGATGTGAAACGGGTTGTTTATTATGACCTCCCCCTGAAACGAGAACAACAGGATCAGCGTCAGCAGAAGGCCGGTCGTGGGTATGATATCTATCCTCTCCAGGAAGACGTTCTCGAACCAATCCCTGCCGTATTTATTTATGAGATAAGTCCTGGAGATGTACCCGGCCGCTAGCGGTATCACTACAAATAGCACGACGGAGAGAATCAGGGTATCGTAAGGTACGTGAATTCCGCCTATGCCTAAAAGAAAGGATACCAGGGGAACGTAAGCAAACAACAATATGATGTCGTTTGTCGCAACCTGGACCAGCGTGTAGGCGGAATCACCGTCCGAGAGGTAGCTCCAGACGAATACCATCGCGGTGCAGGGTGCGGACCCGAGCAGGACCGCCCCGGCAATGTACTGCGACTGGAGGGCAGGGGAAATGAAGGCGCTAAAGATCCTGGTCATAAACAGCCAGAACAGAAAATACATTACGAACGGCTTGATGATCCAGTTGGAAGTCCAGGTAACGAGCAGGCCCTTGGGCTTTTTCCTCACGTTGAGGATGCTCTGGAAGTCAATTTCGACCATCATGGGATAGATCATGAACCAGATAAGTATCGCTATCGGGATGTTGACCCGGGCGTACTGAATCTCCCCCAAGGTATTGGGTATCGCGGGTATAAACTGCCCAACTGCTATTCCTACCGCGATACAAGACGCAACCCAGACAGAGAGGTACCTTTCGAAAAAGGAAAGTGTTTTCTCCGGAAGTTCCTTGCGGTCTTCCCTTACCGTTTCGTCGTTCACTTTTTAGTCACCTCTTACGATTGTTTTCAGATAATACGGGCTCTTGAATAACCTGGTTTGTCAGTTAATCCTGTGTTATCTCTTCCAGAAGGGAATCTACCCTGGACTCTATTTCGTCCCTGATTTTTTTGACCTTCTCTTTGTCGGCTTCCGCTGGATCGTCGAGGTCCCATTCGCGGTCGGTCCCTTCCCAGGTGGCAGGACAGACTCCCTGGGCGGAACAGCCCATTGTTATGACGTAATTACAGTTCACCAGTTCTTCCGGTTCTACGTTCCTGGGCTGGTTATCTGAGAGGTCATACCCTTTTTCCGCCATCGCTTTTACTACCACCCCGTGGACCGAATCAGCCGGAACGGTGCCTCCGGAAATTACTTTTACCGGTAGGTTTTCTTCTTCGATTTTCTTCCTGGCAAAGGCAGCCGCCATCTGGCTTCTGCCGGCATTTTGAACGCATATAAAAGCCACACATTCTCGTTTGTTTGTCATAGGTCCTCCTGTGATGTTTGGTGTTTAAAAAACCTACTCGTCGCTTTCGTCGTATCCGACCACACACTTGCCGTCTTCTCTCATTTCGAGCCTCTTTTCTAACTTTTCTATCTCCCGGGAGTAATCCTCCCTATCGAGATGCTCCAAAAGGCCATCAATTAACTGCCTGAGGTCCCGGGGGAGGTCTGGATTTATGGAATAGTATACCCAGGTACCGTCCCGGTTTCCCCGGACCAGGTCCTTACCTCTCAGTTCCCGAAGGTGCTGTGAGACCTGGTACTGGGGTGTATTCAGGGCGTCCACTAATTCGCAGACGCAGATGTTCCCATCGAACTCTTCCAGCAGAACCAGTATCCTTAACCTTTTCTCGTGAGCAACAGTCTTTAGGACTTCTGCAAGTTTTTCAAACTTCATTTTATCGCCTCATAGCTATATGTACATAAATGCATACGACCTAAAAACATTTTAGCCAGGTGTTTTGAAAATTCAAGCCCGAATACCGGTAATTTATCTATTGATTCTAATATTCGAATTCAATAATATTATTCCCAAATGGAAAAGTTTGGTTTCAATTGTGGGAGGAAGTATGGGAGAGAAGCAAAGCCCGGAACGACTATTTGAGTTAAGGGCAGAGATTGCTAAAGCTCTATCTCACCCGATCCGGCTGAGGATGATAGAGATTTTAGCCAAAGAAGGAGACAAATGCGTTCGAGAACTTACGGAATCCGTGGAGCTGAGCCAATCCTCCATCTCCAAACACTTAAAGACCCTAAAGAGTTCGGGGGTAGTTTCGTCTCACAAAGAGGGCGTAAAGACCTATTATTCCCTTGCAACACCCTGTGTAAATAATTTCTTTAAGTGTATGGATAAGGTAATCAGGGAGGATTTACAAAACAGGGGAGTAGAGCTGTTAAATCATACCGGACGGATTGGAGGAAGGGAGGATGAAACCACTTAAGATAAGCACACTTCACGAGATGACAAACGATCTGGAAGAGACCCTGGAGCTGGAACGTTCCCCGGTGGGGGTAGAGCGCCAGGAGGAATAAAACATGAGTCTATCGGAAAAGTTCGCGGAATGGAAAGGTATCCCTCGCGAGGAGATAGATTGGAACCCGACTATAGATAAGGATAAATGCGTGGGATGCGGGATGTGCGTGTCGAGCTGTGGAAGAGACGTTTTCGATTACGATCCGGACGAGGAAAAAGCCGTCGTCGCCAAACCGCTTCAGTGCATGGTCGGTTGTACTTCCTGTGAGACGTGGTGTATCTACGAGGCCATCAGCTTTCCCGATCCGGAGTACGTAAAGGAGCTAATGAAAGAGGAGAAGGTCCTTTCCGATATAGATAAGGAAAATTTGAGCTAGAAGTTATATCCTGGCTCAGTTTGGCTAACTGTAAAATTAGTTTGAAGTAGCTTTTGCTATTCTCACAAGGCATCGAGGAGGTTTCTGTATGACGACTAGAAGGTCGTATTTCTTGACGGTTGCAATAACTCTAGCGATAATCGCTTTTCTTTCTTTCTCCTTTGGCGCGGCGGAGAATAAGACCGTACTATATTTTTTTTGGATGGAGGGCTGTTCACACTGCGCAAAGCAGAAGCCGTTTCTCAAAGATTTGAAAAAGGACTACCCCTCCCTGGAAGTCGTAGATAAGGAAGTCACCTCCAGTAATGAAAACCTGGATCTTTTAAAGGAGATGGCCAAGGAATACGGACAAGGGAGTAATAGAGTATTAGTACCCACCACTTTCCTCGGAGAGGATGTCTGGGTAGGTTTCACGGAGAAGATTGGAGACCAGATAGAGGAAAAAGTAGAATACTGTACAGAAAACCAGTGTATAAATCCGCTGGTGAAGCTGAAAGGGGAGGAAGCAGTTTCGGAGACATCCGGGACCAAGAGTGAAGAAACAATCGACGTTCCCTTCTTCGGCACGGTTAACCTATCGTCCACTCCCGCCTTTCTGTCTACGGCAATTATCGCCTTCGTCGACGGGTTTAACCCCTGCTCGCTGTGGGTACTGACCTTCCTGCTCGGAATGTTAATTTACACCAAATCTCGAAAGAAGATCATAATAGTTGGACTGACCTTCCTCGCCGTTACCGCCACGGCTTACGGACTCTTTATCCTTGGACTGTTTAGTGCCTTTCAGTACATTGGCCAGTTACTCTGGATAAGGTTACTCGTAGCGGTGATAGCTTTTACTTTCGGGTTAGTCAATATAAAGGATTACTTCTGGTTCAAGGAAGGGGTCTCGTTCACCATTCCCGAGGGCCTGAAACCAAAAATAGCGGACCGGTTCCGTAACCTGACTCAGAAGAGTCGTTCACTGCCGGCTTTAGTCGGTGCTACGTTTTTGATGGCCCTGGGGGTTACATTGGCCGAACTGCCGTGCACAGCAGGTTTTCCAGTAGTTTGGACCGGAATTTTAAATACCCAGGGCGTTTCGGGGGCGACGTTTGGAATCCTTTTCGCCATCTATATGATCATTTACCTGCTGGACGAACTGTTGGTCTTCGGGACGGTCAGCATTACCCTGCAGTCCAGCAAGCTCCAGGAGGAACACGGCCGGCTACTGAAGCTGATCGGGGGGGCTCTGATGCTCACCCTGGGGGTCAGCTTCCTCTTCGCGCCGGAGTTGATGACCGACTTCAAGGGGTCGTTAATCGTCTTTGGAGCTGCCTTGCTGGGTTCGCTGATTCTGGTTATGTTCAGGAAAAAGGTTCTGTCCCTGTTCGGCAACGAATAATGGAG
>JAGXLP010000038.1 GCA_018334615.1 Candidatus Bipolaricaulota bacterium | reverse complement strand
GTTTCAACAACCTTGAGGTTTGATTTATTCGGCCAGTAGCGTAAAATGGTGGGTATAAGAGGGGTTTGATCATGACAAGAAAAAGCTATACGGAAAAACTGGAAGGTCTTCGAAAAGACGTTCTCGAGATGGGATATCTGGTACACGAGAGGCTTAACCAGGCATTAGATGCAATGATAACTGTGGATAAGGAAAGAGCCGATTCAATCGGAAGCGGGGACGACCAGATAGACGATACTTACGTGGAGATAGAGGGAGAATGTTCCGATCTTCTGGCGCTCCAGCAGCCGGTTGCGACGGATTTACGATTGATTACGGCCTCGTTCAAGATCATTACCGACCTGGAGAGGATCGGGGACAAGGTAGTGAATTTGACGGACTATACCAAGCTGTTCAAGGAAAAGCGTATTATGGACGAAGAGGATATCAAGAAGCTGGGAAATTTTGCTGCCGATATGCTTGAGAACGCGCTCGAGTACTACGAAAATCAGGACCTGGAAAGAGCCAGGAAGCTAGTTGAGAGGGACGATGAGATGGATAATATGTGCGAGGAAAGCACAAATAAGATACTGGGACACCTGATAGAAAAAGAGAGCAAGACTTTATCGACCGAGGAAGCGACCCAGCTTGGTCAGCAGGTATCTACTGAATTGCTGACTATAAGGGACCTGGAGCGGGTAGCGGACCATGCAACAAATATAGCCGCCCGGACCATATATTTAGTTTCTTCGACCCGGGAGTTGATTTAACTAACTCACCCGTTAATGCTAATCCCCCGGGAAATTTTTGTCTGAATAGGATTATTACCAAAACTTACCGGGAAAACCCCGTAACTTGCTGCGGGAATGGATCGGCTGGTTTACTCCGACCCGTTATCCCTCGAGTTCTTACAGGGCCCGTAAAAGTTAAGTTCTACCCGTGATACGTTAAGAGAACTATCTTGCATGAGTTCGTGTAGTTTCTTCTCGATCTCCGGGTCTTCTATGTCGCGTACTTTCCCGTCTTCTTCGCAGATGTAGTGAGGGTGAATCTCCGGAGATAAATCGTATCTGGTTTCTTCTCCCTCCTGAATCGGTATGAGTTCACCAATGTCCTCCAGCAGATCCAGGGTTCCGTAAATGGTTGACGGGCTGATCATCGGGTATCTTTCTTCAATCGCTCCCTGTATCTCCTTTGCCGTGGGGTGGTCCAGCTCCAGCAGGGCATTGATAACTTCTACCCTCTGGGGCGTTACTTTAAACCCCCCTTCCTTCAGCTTCTCTTTGAATCTGCTTATCGTTTCCTTTTTTATCATTTTAACCTCTCGTAGAGTTTGTGGCGATTTAGCTAACCTGAATAAGCATAACGAGACCAACCAGGAGTTTCCAATTAGTTGCCAAGTTTCTCATAGTTCACAACTGGTTGAACCAGTCTCGTCGACTCTTTTAGGTATAATAAGTTCCACTTTAAATTGAATTCTAATTAATAATACGATAAAATTAGCCCGTGTCAAGCCTAATACATGATTTTAATTGTGGAAGCTCCTGATTTGTACTCTCGCACGGAGTTTTTTCGTGATTATTGACTGCATTCTGACGCTCTTTGGGGGCTTTATAGGTCTCGACTCCTGGATTTCACCCGGTTTGGGGGGGACCAGAGAGGAGGGTTCATACTCAACGTTTTGTATCGGTACCTACAGGGGTTGGGGTGGACTTTTTGGTTTAGAAAAAAGGCCCGACGTCCACTACAATTTAGATCCGGGTTCTGGCAGTTTATTAAGGAACGCGGTACCCGACCCGGCAGGTTTTTTATGATACTAAAGTTCCTTACGGCCAAACAGTCGAACACAAGCAGGGTCGGTAGAAGATGTTTTTAGTTTTGAAGGAGGGGAAGCATGGAGATAGTAACTTATCCTGAAGAAGTACTGAGACGAGAAGCTGATCCAATAGATGACATTAATCAGGAGATAAGGGATCTAGCCGATAAGATGACCGAAGTAATGTTTAGAGAGGAGGGGGTCGGTCTGGCAGCTCCTCAGGTTGGTGTGGGGAAAAGACTGATAGTGGTTAACCTGGAAGACGACTTCCATATATTGATAAATCCTGAAATAGTTGAAAGAAGCGAGGAAGAAGAAGTCAGGGAAGAAGGATGCCTGTCAGTTCCCGGCCCCGAGGCTCCGGTAAGCCGATCGACAAAAGTGGTGGTCAAAGGGA
This sequence comes from Candidatus Bipolaricaulota bacterium, assembly GCA_018334615.1. Lineage (GTDB taxonomy): Bacteria > Bipolaricaulota > Bipolaricaulia > M55B111 > M55B111 > JAGXLP01. Next base: position 7,767 of record JAGXLP010000038.1, on the reverse strand, counting down.
TGGATCTGGAGGGAAACGAGATGGAACTTACCAGAGAAGGAATGGCCGCCAGAGTTTTTCAGCACGAGGTCGATCACGTGAACGGAAAGCTGTTCATAGACCACCTGTCCGAAGCCGAACGTTCCCTTACCCTACGAGAGTACCGAAAGAAGGATGAAGAAAATGAATAGCGAGAGATTGAGGGCAAATCGTAGTTAACGAAGAATAAATTGTTGAGGTGTCGTGCTAATGAGAGAGCCGGCCGAGAAATTCAGACAAATACGAGATTCCATTCCGGAAGAGGTTGATCTGGTGGTAGCATCTAAAGGAAGGAGTCCGGAAGAAGTTGAAGAGGTCATAGGAGCCGGAGCTAAGTTTATCGGAGAAAACTATACCTCTCCCGAAGCGGTGGAAAAATACCAGGAGCTAGGAGAAATCCGGGAGAAGGTTAGCTGGGAGCTGATTGGCCACCTTCAGAAAAACGATATAAACAAAGCTTTACCAATTTTTGACAGGGTTCAAACTGTCGAGTCGGTGTCCAAGGCAAAGCATATCGATAAAAGGGTGGAGAAGGCCGGGAAGGAAGTGGTACCGGTCCTGATAGAGGTAAATAGTGGAAACGAGGAAAATAAATACGGAATCGAGCCGACGGAAGAGGCGTTAAAGAAAACGATAGATGGGATAGGCGAATTGTCCCATCTCCGGTTGGAGGGATTAATGACCATGGGTCCTTACGAAGGGAATCCGGAAGACGCCAGGCCGTACTTCGAGGTAACCAGGAAATTATTTGAGGTCGGTGAGAAGTACGTAAAGGAGAAAGATAGAATGGAGGTTCTCTCGATGGGTATGTCCAATTCCTACCGTGTCGCAATTGAGGAAGGGGCAAACATGGTGAGGATCGGGACGAAGATCTTTGGCCCCCGCTAAAGGTCTATTCTCCAACCATTGGGGCCTTTTCTTGATAGTTTCCTCTTTATTGAATAAAATCTATGTCCCACAATAGTTTTACAAAAGAGAATAGGTTGAAAACCGAGAAGGACTTTTCCCGCGTTTACAGGGATGGGAGAAGGTTTGAAGGAGATTTTTTCGTATTTTACCTTCTCGAGAAGGAGGAAGGGAAACCCAGAATAGGTATCGTAACACCAAAGGGTATCGGTAGTGCTGTAGAGAGGAACAGGGTCAAGAGGATAATTAGGGAGAGTTTCAGGAAAAACAAAGGTATTTTCGATAGTTACGATTTCATCGTGAAACCGCAAAAGGAAGTAATTGATTTCAATAATCCCGTGCTGGCGGAGAGATTCCGAGAAGATTTTCCAGCGCACTGAAAAAGGTGGTAAATTATGCCGACAAATAGTCAGGAGAAAGAAACTTTCTTTTTAACCGAGGAGGGCCACGAAGCCAAGGTAGAAAAGCTAAAGGAGTTGAGGCACGAGCTCTACGAAGAGCTCCCCGATAAGTTAAAGGAAGCAAAGGCCCACGAGGGAGATCTGCGAGAAAACAAAGAATTCATGTTTCTGAGGGAAAAACAGGATCGGCTTCAGGCGGAAGTGAAACGACTGGAGAATCTACTCGACAAGGCGGAGATTATCGATAGATCGGAAATTAGATCGGACATGGTTTCTATCGGGACTAGAGTTATCCTCCAGCCGAGTGATGGTAACGGCCCCGAAACTTATACGCTGGTTAGCCCGGCCGAGGCCAACCTCGAGGAAAACAAGATCTCGGTTGGTAGCCCGGTTGGAGAAGCGTTGATGGGCCATCAACAGGGTGAAGAAGTCGTAGCCCATACCCCGAGCGGGGATAGAAAGTACACGATACTGGGTATCGGAGAGTGAGATTTTGACAAAAGATAACGGTAACACTTCGAAGAACTCCAACGTACTGCGAGAAGACAGGAAGAAGAAGCTCGCTGAACTCAGGGAGAAGGGAGTAGATCCTTATCCTCACTCTTACGAAAGAACTCACGAATTGGATGAAATTAAAAGTAGGTACGAGGGTAAATTTGACTCCGGGGAAGAATCTGACGACCCGGTGAGAGTGGCCGGTAGAATCGTCGGATTTAGAGACATGGGCAAGGCGTGCTTCCTGGATCTCAAAGACGGGACGGGAGAACTTCAGGGATACACGAATATAGACTTACTCGGGGAAGAGAATTACGAGACGTTAAAGAGCCTCGATATGGGAGACTTCGTTGGACTGGAAGGGGTCGTGTTCGTCACGAACCGAGGAGAGCTCTCAGTCAAGGTGCGGGATTTTCGGCTGTTGTGTAAATCCCTTCGCCCTCTCCCGGAAAAATGGCACGGGTTAAAAGACGTGGAGAAGCGTTACAGGCAGAGGTACCTGGATCTGATAGCCAACGAAGAGGCAAAAGGTGTTTTCGTTGCACGAAGCAAGTTAATGAGTTCCTTTAGAAGGACTCTTGAAGAAAGGGATTTTCTCGAGGTTGAGACTCCGCTTATGCAACCCGCTCCCGGTGGTGCTACCGCCGAGCCCTTCGTGACTCATCATAACGCTCTGGATCAGGACCTCTACCTGCGGATAGCTCCTGAACTTTACCTGAAAAGGCTGGTAATCGGGGGAATGGAAAAGGTATACGAAATGGGAAAGAGCTTCAGGAACGAGGGCATGTCTACAAAACATAATCCGGAGTTTACCACGATAGAAATATACCAGGCTTACGCGGATTACCAGGACGCCATGGACTTGATTGAGGATTTAATTTCGAAGGCTTCGAAGGAAGCGGTCGGGACGCTACAGCCTGTTCCGGGGGACCGCGAACTGGATCTTTCCCCTCCATGGGATAGGGTTTCCATGGTTTCTTCCGTTGAAAAAAGGACGGGTATTCCCGATCTAAAGGAAGCGACGGTTGGGGAACTGAAGAATTACCTCGAGAAGAAAGGCGTGGAACTACCCGATGGAAAAGAGGAACCGGAGTGGGGAGAGCTGGTTGAGCTGATGTTTGAAGAGTTCGTAGAAGACAAACTATTCCAGCCGACGTTCGTAACCGATTTTCCTACTGACGTTTCACCGCTTGCCAAGACGAAAAGAGATGGACAAAAGAACCTGACGGAAAGGTTTGAGGTTTTTATCGCCGGCATCGAAGTCGGAAACGCCTTCACGGAATTAAACGACCCGCTCGAGCAGAGAGACCGGTTTGAAAGACGGGTGGAGGAAAATGGCGAGAAACAGGACGAAGAGTTTCTTCGGGCCCTGGAGTACGGTATGCCCCCGACTGCGGGAATAGGGATCGGAATAGATAGGCTAATGATGGCTCTTGTGGGGGCGGATTCCATTAGGGACGTTGTCTTATTCCCCACCATGAGACCGAAGGAGTAGGGGTATGGAAGCTGAAGAAACGTCAAGTTGCTGGACCAGATTGATTACCAGGCTTGACGAATTTGCCCTCTGGCTGGTTAAGCAGGATGAGCAAGGTCTTGAAAGAGTAAGTAAAAGCTGGATTACTCGGAAATTTTCCCGTTATTTGGTTGCTGCCACTTACTTTGGTGACGGCTATCTCTGGGGAATGGCAGGTCTCGTACTAATCCTGTTTGGGGGAGACAAAGGCCATAATTACGTGTTAATCGGTTTGTCGATCAGCATTGTGAACATAGCTGTTTTTCGGTTGATAAAAACCCTCATGGAAAGGCCCCGTCCGGTTACCCTGCAATCTCGCCCGCTAAAGTACCGTCTCGTCGATGAGTTTGCTTTTCCCTCTGGACATGCAACGGTTGCGTTTGGAATCGCTTACGTCTTTGCGTCTGCTTATTCTGGTTTGTGGTGGGCCTGGTTTGGTGCCTACCTGGCTTCACTGATCATTAGTTTGTCCCGGATATTCGTCCGGGAACACTATCCCTCCGACGTTATTGGGGGCGCGGTCATCGGTACTCTGGTTGCCGCAATATTTTTGCCCCTGTTTTCTAGCATCGTCTTTTAGGTTAGGTACGAAGGGAATTATGGTTACCCGTGGTGTTACCGCTACCGCCAGCTTTTTGGGTATAAGGCTACCAGAACGGGCATAATTTCCAGTCGTCCCAACCACATATTTAAGATGAGGATAAGTTTTGAAATTGGGTTCAGGGCGGAGGAAGTAATCCCTACCGACATACCTACCGTCCCTTCGGCGGAAGCAATTTCAAACAATGAGTTTACCAGACTGGTTCCTTCGACCCAGATAAGGCCCAGAGTTGAGACTACTAAAATCCCAATGTAAATTAGCACGAAGGAAATTATAGATTCGCCTTCTGCCGCGTTTACGGTGATTTTGCCGAACCGTAGTGGTAGCTTTGCTTCTTTTGGCAGCAGAATTCTAAAGAACGCCACACGAATAAAGCCGAACAGGATCAATAACCGAAATATCTTTATCCCTCCGGCGGTCGATCCCGTTCCCCCCCCGATTATCATGAAAATAATCGTGACGAATTTGTTGCCTTCCGACAGGCCGGCCGTCGGTACCGTGTTATATCCGGTTGTCGTTAGTGCAGTGGTGGTTTGAAATATTCCCGGAACGATGTTCCCCGGCGTGACGCCAAAACTGACCGTGAAAATTATCGTTCCCAGGAGAATTAGGATCAGGAGCGTTTGAACCTGGTGATCCTGAAAGAACTCAATTAGTTCACCCTTTGCGGCAAGGTAGTACAAAGGGAAGCTAATTGCCCCCATAATCATGAATACGCTTACCGTGAAAGAGATTACCTGGCTATCGTAGTAGCCGATGCTTTCTGAATAGAGTGAAAAACCCCCTGTAGGTATGGTGGTTAAGATATGAATAAGTGCGTCGTAGAAACCCATACCGGCCAGAGCAAAAGCGACGAAGCCAAGGACGGTTAGCGACAGGTAAACCTTGATAACTGCTTTTGTTGTCGAAACCACGCTGCCGAGAATGTTTTTTTCGCCAAATTCGGAAGAGTAAAGCTTAAATGCAGTTTTCCCCGGTCTCAGAAGTATTGCGAGGGTGAGGACAATTATCCCCATCCCCCCGAGCCACTGAGAGTAAGCTCTAAAAAAGTGGAGCGAAGAAGGTAATGTGGTTTCGTTGACCATGGTCAAGCCGGTGGTGGTGAAACCGGACATTGCCTCGAAAAGCCCGTCCAGATAGGATTTTATTGGAAGGAAGGGTACTGCACCGAGCAAACTGAATAGTAGATAGGCCAGAGCTGTTACTATAAGCGCGTCGGTCAACTTCATTTCTTCCCTGTTTCGGGGATCTAACCTGCGGGCGCCAAATCCGGTAAGGATGGCTCCAACGGCCAGGGTGCCGAAAATCTGGCTGTACAAAAATTCCTGAAAAATTATCGAAACGAAGAACGGAACCAGAAAGAGAACTCCAAACAAACCGAGCGCCCCGGACAACTCGTAAGTGACTGAGTGCCAGTTTGCCGGTCTGATATGTTCGCTAATTTTCATCGACGTATTCGGGACGCTGAGTAGTTTGAAGTTGTCCGAACGTGTTCTTTATTTTTTCCTCTTTCTCCTCGTCTTCCGTTATGATTATCATGATGTCGTTTTCGTGTAGCGTGGTGTCTCCCCGGGGGATGATCGCCACTCCTTCGCGAAGTATAGAGGCGATTAATATTCCTTCCGGCAGGTCTAATTCCTTCACCTTTTCATTCGCGTACTTGCCGGGAGAGATCTCGATCAGTCGGGCTCCACCCTGGACAAGCAAGGAGAAATCCAGAACGTCGTATCCATGTAACAAGCTTGAAATCTCCGTCGCGGCAGAGAGTTTAGGTGAAATGACATGGTCAACTCCCAGCTCTCTGGCGGTAGTCCGCAGACTGGTTTTCTCAAGTTTTGCCACCACCTGGGATATGTCAAACTTCTTTCCAAGGACTGCTATAACCATATTGAGTGCGTCCGACTCCGTAGTGGCAATGAGGGCGTCCGTCTCCCTGGCACCGGCGCTCTCCAGAATTTCGGGTTCGGTTCCGTCACCGTGTAAGACGAGAGCGTCGTATTCTCCCGATAGGTCTTCGCACTTTTCTTCATCCTGGTCGATGAGTACTAGCTCAAAACCTTCTCGAAAAGTCAGGTCTTCGGCAAGTTGCGTACCTACATCACCTAAACCGGCAATAATAATTCTCATAGTACTCCCTCCATTACCCTCTGCCTCGGGTTGTAGATATGATTAACCTATACCAAGGGGTAAGAATTTACAAGCCCCCTGGGTTTGGATCAAAAACTAAGAAATCCCGGCAAGGGTAGTATAGCAATATTCTACCTTGAAGCAAACTCGAGTGCTGCCTCGACGTGTATTCGAGTCGTATCCAGGACCGGAACCCCTACCTCTTCTTCCGACAATATTAGCGGTAGTTCCGTACACCCCAGTACGACCCCGTCAATATTTTCTTCCTTCTTTAACTTTCTAATTAGTTCGGTTAATTTTTTTCTCGTGCCCTCCCTGAAATCCCCCCCGACTAATTCGTTCATTATCTTGTGATGAACGTAATCACGATCCTGCTCGTTCGGGATGACGGTTTTTATTCCGTGGTTTAAAAGTTCTTCGGGGTAAAAGTTCGAATTCATCGTAAAATTTGTACCCAGCAGGCCCACCTTTTGAAGCTCCCTTTCACTGGCTGCATCCGCGGTTGCTTTGACGATGCTGAGAAGAGGGATGGGAATATCTTCTTTGAGATCCGAGTAGTACATGTGAGGTGTGTTTGACGCCATCAAGGCGAAATCGGCTCCAGCGTTCTCTATGGCTTTTAGCTTGGTTTGTAGTAACTCTATAACTTCTTCGTGTCGATCGCTGGAAACGGGGTTACAGAAATCCTCAAAGTTGAGGTTGTATATGATGAGTTCGGGATAATTCCCGTAGGATTCTTTTTCTTTGGCTAGATCGACGAACAGACGATAGTATTTAATAGAAGCCTCGGGACTCATGCCTCCCAAAATTCCAATTTTTTTCATCGATAACCCCCTGTGAAATTCTGAAATATACTGAGATGTCCCCGGCAGTTACCTAAAACTGTAGACCTGTAATAAATTTCTGACCAGAATAGAGTTGGCCGATACAGGCCAGAAATTATGCCCTCGGGTGTGGATCTGGGCCAGTCAGCTATTGCCCCGGAATAAAGCGATAGGGGCAATCGGTTCTTTCACAGCCAACGCAGGAAAAAAGGTCCTCTACCTGATCTATATTTTTAGCAAGCCCCACGACAAATGAGTTCGATTTCTTCGGGGTCATTGTAAAAGATGGAGTGAGGGTAACTCCGATCTCCGAAGGATTCGTATGATTGAATATCAGCCGTTGGTTTTTCACCTTCCAGTGACTTGCCCCGGATCCCGGCTGGAAAGCTCTCGTCGTGTTCAGATTGCGTTCTTCCGCGTATTCAAAAACTTTGTTTCCGAGAAAGTCGGAAGTTTCATCTACAGCTGCCGATCCGACCGAATCCAGAATGTTGCTCAGGGTATAATTCCCTTCTTCCATTAAAGTGTGGACTTTTTCCTCCAGTTTGTCCCCAATGGTACTGACGCCGAAGAACAACAGTTCCGCTTCATGGAGTGGGCCGGGGAGATGAAAATTTTCAATTACCTTCCGGTTGTTTTCACTCACGGAGTAGACCCCTCGAGCCTCGACTAACCGGTTACCTAGTTTCAGACCTCTATCCACGTACTTTTGTATTGCGCTGTGTCCGCTATTTTTTAGGTATCTGGAGACTCGCCCCCCGTTCAGAGAGAGATCTAAATCGTAGGTTAATGACTCCGGTCGCACTAGATACTTTACCATCGTTTCACCCTCCGGTTTCGTGGAATAAACATAGGAACTATTCTCCCTTTATTCAACTCTTT
>JAGXLP010000141.1 GCA_018334615.1 Candidatus Bipolaricaulota bacterium | reverse complement strand
CGAATCGAAGTCATTTTGCTCAGGAGGTGCGACCGTGCCAGAATATCCAAATTCCGTCGTAAAGACCCTGCTAAACCACAAATCAATCCGAAGTTACATCGAAAAGGAACCGTCAGACGATATAGTCGAGACCGTAGTAAGGGCCGGCCAGCAGGCACCCTTCGTATCACAGATGTATAGCGTTTTATTGACAAGAAAGGGAGACCTTCCGTTCGACGCACCGTTACTTTTTACGATCTGTGTGGACATACATAAACTCGAAACGGTGATGAACGCGAGAGATTGGGAGGTCAAGACAAACGACCTCTCCCTTTTACTGTTCGGGATCGAAGACGCCTCCCTGATGGCTGAAAACATGGTTATTGCCGGAGAGAGCATGGGACTTGGAAGTTGCTTCCTTGGAATGGCTCCTTATTATGCAGACAAAATAATTGATGACTACGATCTTCCCGAAAAAATCTTTCCTCTGGTTCAACTGGCCATGGGCTACCCCGAAGAGGACAAACCCACCCGGCCCCGGTATCCTCTGGATTTCGTTCTCTTCGAAGACGAATATCCCGAGTTTGACGCTGATCAGATAAAACCGGCAATTGATAAAATGGACGAGGGCTACATGAGTCAGGACTACTACGAGGAAAACGACGCAAAGATTCCGCTTCAGGGCGACGAGAAAGATGAATATACTTACGAAAACTACGGCTGGACGGAGCATATATCCCGTAAATGGGGCCAGTGGTACGAAAACCCTGAAGACATACTTAAACAATTCCGGAAATGCGGGTTCAATATATGCCCTGACAAAGAGGATTGAGCAGGCACTTTATTATTTAGCTGCTCGGGGTCAGCCAAGCGAAAGTGCAAGCGTCCTGGCCACGTGGACAAGCGAAGAAGCCCCCAGTACTGACCACAAGGTAGCTGACTGGTGGAAACCGTGAACTCCCGCCCATAGAGGAAATAAAAGCGCCACAATAACCGCAACCAGCTGGGTGAGCTGTACTCTCCGAACCGAAAGTCGTTTACCTGTCTCGTCCGCTACTGAACTTACTCTCTTGTTGGCGTAGATCGCCGAGAGGAAGACAAGCGATACCCCGATTACCAATCCGAACTTTACAGGATAATTGACAAAATCCCTCCAAATATACGGTTCGGTGACAAGCAAATAAATTGCCTCCCCGAAAAGCAACACACCCGGGACCAGGTGCTTGCGGTTTGGACTTTCCATGATACCATCAGCGAGAAAAACAACGGCGCCAGCTCCCGCGATTACCCAGGATAACTGATAGCCCAGCCAGGCAGAAATACCTGTCACTAAGACCGTATCTAAAATACCTGATTTCAACCCGGTTGTTCGGCTTAGAACCCTGAGAGTGAAAAGCGCCCAAAAACTTAGAAACAGGCTCGGAACGTCAATAAACCAGATTACGATGACCTGACCGACCGCTGCCAACCCGGCAGTAGTTGGTCTATCGGGATCTATTTCCCTGCCCAGGGCCCAGGCAAGAAAAACCGAAAGAAACGAGCGCGCGCCAAAGGCAAGAGATTGCAGAACCGACACGCCCCCGAAATAAGCAGCGATTCCAAAACCTATAAACGAGGCGAACGAAAAACCAAATATAAAAGCATTGCTTGGATAGTTTAAATCAATAGGACGACCAAGTGTAAAAAGACTCTGGCTCTCTGGCATTAGAAACCTCCGCATTACACGTTTAGGTTAAGCTCCGATATCATAAAAATCGAAATGAAGTTCGGTCGTCGTCTAATATTCTTTATCACCTGGAATTTGACGTCAAAATTCGTCCCGTACCAATTCTTCAGCTTTTTCTTAGTTTTTTTGTTCCAGCAAATCGGGCCTGTAATTGCCCATTGGACCTTTAAACCTGAATTTGCCCTCGGTGAACCTACTTATCTGAATCGCCTCTACGGGACACTGGTTTATGCACCGCAGGCAAAAATAACAATCGTCCCCGAAAGCTACTTTCCCGTTATTCAGCTCGATGTTATCGGCAGGACAAATCTCCTCGCATAGACCGCATGCAACGCAGGATTCGTCCGCCCGAAATTTGCCGACGAATATCTTTTCGAACAGATAAAACGCTAGCTTCATCAAAGGAGTAAGCAGTACGTAAGTAAACTTTTTTTCGGGCTTCAAAACTTCGTTCTCGTCAACTTTGTTACCAGCCAGTTCTCCTATTCTTTGGGCGATATTACTTACTTTTTCGTTTATTACGGGCGAACTATTATAATCGGTATCGAGTACTTCTCTGACTGTATCAGACTCCTTTCCGGAAATAATCAACCCGTCGTTACCCGGCATTCGAAACTCCTCCGAGCCGACTACCTTAAAGCCTTCGGTTTCAAGTATTTCAGCGGTACTTCTCAGAGAATTACCCCCATTATAACCGATCGTGGAGTACACAATAACTCCTTTTGACCTGAGAAGTGACAGGTCACTCAGGTAGCTTTTTAAGAAGGAGGGCATCTCGTATCCATGAACCGGGTAACCAAATACGAGAAGATCATAACCATCGACGTCCTCCGGGTCGAAGGTTTCCACAGAAGAAGCCTCGGTGGTATAATCTCCTTCCTCCAACTTACGGGATATCTTCTCCGCTATAAATTTCGTATTGCCCGTTCCGCTAAAATACAATATCAAGACTGTCATTAAGTGTTCCTCACTCATTTCTTCGTCAAAACTTGCCGAGGAAGCCTCGCAGCACTTAATTTTTTATTGGGGTTCCGAGTAAACTGTAAGATTTCAAAGAAGATTTTATCTGTAAATTGTGATTATGTCTAACTCTATAACAAACTAGTGCTGGAGCCCCATCACTGGGCGTGGATTTCTTAACTCCACGAATTGTTAAAAATCACAAATTAATCAACAACATATTTCCGGAATACGACAATATATTGCGGAGACTAATCCTCCCCGTGGTATTCAATCCAGAGGGCAGAGTTATCTACATACGTCCTGCCGCCAGCCCTTATCCTGACGGCGATGGCTTCGACTAGAGATCCCGATTTCGCTTCCCACTGAACGAGAGTACCCTTTTCTCCCGCGGCACAGGGAGCCGCAAAGTCTTTAAG
>JAGXLP010000037.1:2995-10169 GCA_018334615.1 Candidatus Bipolaricaulota bacterium | reverse complement strand
TCTCACGTGGAGGAATTAGCGAAGAAATATGGGATAGATACCCTGGTCGAGAGTTCGTCTATCAGGGTTTTTGGGGACCACGAATACTCGAAGGCAGGTGCAGAGATCGTAGACGATCTCTCCCAGGCCCCGGCGGTGTTTGCGATAAAGGAGATAGACAAAGAAGAATTTGCACCGGGGAGTACTTACCTGTTCTTTTCTCACACGATAAAGGGTCAGGAATACAATATGCCAATGTTAAAAGAACTTATGGCCAAGGGCTGCCAGCTTATCGACTACGAGACCATTACGGACCAGGAGGGGAAAAGACTGCTTGCTTTCGGACGCTACGCTGGACTGGCAGGCATGATTGACAGTCTCTGGGCTCTGGGTAAAAGGCTTTCCTGGGAGGGTATGGATAATCCGTTTAATGCCGTTAAAAGAGCTCATGAATACTCCTCTCTTACTGAGGCCAAAGAGCACGTACTAAAAATAGGACGGGAAATAAAGAAAGATGGTTTGGCCCAGGAGCTGACCCCTCTAAATATAGGTGTTGCGGGTTACGGGCACGTCTCCTGTGGAGCACAGGAGATCCTGAATCTACTGCCCGTGATGGAGATAGAAGCCAAGCAGCTTATGGATATGGATCCGGATTCGGCAGCCGATAATTTCGTCTACAAAGTGGTCTTTAAAGAAGGTGATCTGGTGAAGCCGATCTCGGAAGAGGAAGACTTCGAGCTTGGGGATTATTATCAAAATCCGGACAAATACGAATCCCGTTTTGCCGATTATCTACCCCGGTTGTCACTTCTGATAAATGCCATTTACTGGGAGGGGAAGTACCCACGGTTGATTACGAAGAAAGAAATATCTCAGCTTTACGGTTCCGAAGGGGACGCTAAGTTAAAGGTGGTTGGAGATATTAGCTGCGACATCGAAGGTGCTATAGAGTTTACTGTTCGTTCTACCGATCCGGGCGAGCCCGTTTTCGTTTACCATCCGGATACCGAAAGCACCACGAACGGATACAAAGGGGAAGGTCCTGTAATTATGGCAGTTGATAATCTTCCCTGTGAATTCCCGGCGGATGCTTCTACGTTCTTTAGCGAAATACTAAAACAATTCGTTCCGGATATCGTGGATGCGGACTATTCCAAAGATTTTAAAGACCTCGAGCTCCCTCCTCCGGTAAAGAGGGCGGTAATACTTCATCAGGGTGAATTAACTCCTGATTACGAATATCTAGAAAAACACATTTGAGGTGAAAAAAGTGAAAAAGAAGGTTCTGGTATTAGGTGCAGGTATGGTAGCCGGTCCACTTGTTCATTATCTGTTGGAGAAAGGATTTCGGGTCGAGGTAGCTTCCCGGACCGTAAGTAAGGCGGAGAATTTGGTTCAGGGCTACCCAGAAGGAGAAGCCCAGCAACTGAATGCGAAGAATACGGAACTGATGGAGGACCTTATTCGGGAATCCGATCTTGCGGTAAGCCTCCTTCCTCCATCTTTTCACACCGTCCCGGCTGAAATTTGTATAGACAAAGGAAAGCCACTTGTCACTACTTCTTACGTGAGTGAAGAAATGGAAGATCTCGACGGTCAGGCAAAGGAGTCGGGAGTGTTGTTGTTAAACGAAACCGGATTGGATCCGGGTATAGATCACATGTCCGCGGTAAAAACAATAGAGGAAGTACACGAGAAGGGCGGGGAGATAAAAGCTTTCCGTTCTTACTGCGGTGCACTTCCCGCGCCAGAGGAGAGCCTGAATCCTCTGGGATATAAGTTCTCCTGGCATCCCACGGGGGTACTCCACGCTTCCACGAGTTCCGCTCGATTTCTAAAAGAGGGGGAAGAAATCCAGGTTCCGAGCGAGGATCTGTTTACTGCCTACGAGTTCAAGGAAATCGAGGGAATAGGTCACTTTGAGCAATACCCTAACAGGAACTCCCTGCCCTACATGGATAAGTACAATATTCCGGAAACGGATACGATCTACCGTGCGACTTTGAGAAATATCGGCTGGTGTGAGGCACTGAAGAAGATGGTGGACCTGGGTCTACTGGACGACGAGAAAAAGGATCTTCAGGGATTGAGCTTCCGCGAATTTACGGCCGAGCTAGCCGGATGCTCCACAGACAATTTAGAGCAACAACTGGCGGAAAAGTTGAATCTTGACTCTTACTCCAGATCGTTAAAAACCCTGAAATGGCTTGGATTGACCGACCGAGAAGAGATTCCATTTGACGAAGGATCCCCTATGAAAGTTCTCGCTAACAGGATGGAGGAAAAACTTTCCCAGGATCCCGGCGAGCGAGATATGGTGATCTTAAGACACGAGTTCGAGGCCCATTATGAAGAAGAAGAAGAGTTAATCAAAGCTACACTGGTAGACTACGGAGATCCAAAAGGTGACACTTCTATCGCCAGAACTGTTGGGTTGCCTGCGGCTATAGCTTCCAGAATGATTCTCGAAGGCCGAATTGACATGAGTGGCGTATACATACCGGTCGAAGAAGAGATTTATGAACCAATTCTGGAGGAGTTAGAAGCGGTAGGTATGAAGTTTGAGGAAGAAACCGAGAGTTTATGCTAATGGATTCGAGTTTAACTTTATAGAACGTAAAGGGGGTTTGGATGTTCAAAACCGACGGAAGCCTGACGGAAGGGAGAGATTTCAAAGAAATATCCCTTTGGTCAAACGTCTCAACTGAGGAGTGGAACGACTGGCATTGGCAGTTAAGAAACAGGATAACCGATGTCGAAGAATTAAGCGAAGTGATTGATCTGACGTCCGAGGAAGAGGAAAATATTTCCAATTCTTTAAACGAGCTCCGTATGGCCATCACACCTTATTTCGCCGCATTGATGGATCCCTCGGACAGGAGCTGCCCGATCAGGAGAAGGGCAGTACCCACCGGAATGGAGCTGGAAAAGAAGCCGGAGGACATTCTCGACCCGTTACACGAGGACGAGGATTCCCCGGTCCCGGGAATAACCCACCGGTATCCGGACAGAATTCTGTTTTTGATTACCGACCAGTGTGGCATGTACTGTCGCCACTGTACTCGCAGAAGGCAGGCCGGGGAGACCGACCAGCCAATGCCCCGGGAAATAATAGATAAAGGCATCGAGTACGTGAGAAAGTCCCCGGAAGTAAGGGACGTCCTGCTTTCCGGGGGTGACCCCCTTACCGTATCCAACGATAGACTGGAATACGTTCTTGATAAACTCTACGAGATTCCCCACGTGGAAATGCTGAGGATAGGGTCCAACGTACCCGTGGTGTTACCCCAGAGGATAACTCCGGAACTGCTCGACTTGTTGGGGAGGTATCAACCTTTATATATTAATACCCACTTTAACCATCCAAAGGAGATAACCGAAGCCTCCAAAGAGGCGTGCGAGAAGTTGGCCGACGGAGGGTTCGTCCTCGGAAACCAGTCGGTATTACTAAAGGGGGTAAACGACTCCCCGATAGTGATGAAAAAGCTGGTACAGGACCTGTTGAGGATGAGGGTAAGGCCCTACTATATCTACCAATGCGACCTCTCTAAAGGACTGAGCCACTTTAGAACCTCGGTGGGCAAGGGGATAGAGATAATGGAGAACTTGAGGGGTTACACTTCCGGACTGGCCGTGCCTACTTACATAGTGGATACCCCCGGCGGAGGAGGCAAGGTTCCCGTAACTCCCAACTACGTAGTATCCCGAAGCGACCGACGGGTAGTCCTCAGAAACTACGAAGGGGTGCTTATTTCCTATACAGAACCGGGAGACGAAGAAGAAGGGTACGAGGAAACCCCTGGCGAGGAAGAACTCCGAGAGCAATTCCCCAATCTGGTTAACGAGGAAGGTCCTTCACCTCTTCTAAGGGGTGATCGTCTGGTTGTCGAGCCCGAGGACCTGGAGAGGCATCAGAGGGAAGGTTGAGGAGTAATTAATCTCCAGTAAGATAGTTGACCGTTGTTGTTTGCCGGCTTTAACGGTGATTGGTTTTTTAATTGAGTTGATTATTGTATGAAAATCCCGATCTATCAAGTTGACGCTTTCGCAGAGGAACCGTTTGCGGGTAACCCGGCAGCGGTATGCCCCCTGGAAACCTGGCCGGATGATTCGCTTTTACTAAATATTGCTTCAGAGAACAACCTGTCAGAGACCGCCTTCTTTGTAGATCGGGGTGACAAGTACGAATTACGGTGGTTTACTCCGGAAAACGAAGTTGACCTTTGTGGTCACGCCACTCTGGCTACTGCCTACGTGATATTTGAAGAGTTGAATTACGAAAAAGACCTGCTCGAGTTTAAAACCCAGAGTGGCGAACTGGAGGTTTACAGAGAAGGGAATTATTTCTCGATGGATTTCCCCAGCAGGCCCCCAGAACCGAGCGATCGGGACGAAAGTATAATAGCGGGTCTGGGGGTTGAACCGGCTTATGTTTTTGAGTCTAGAGACTATATGGCAGTGTACGAGTCCGAAGAACAGATAAGATCGCTCGACCCGGATATGAGTCTACTTAAGGAAGGCGCCTGGACGGGGATTATAGCCACGGCAGAAGGAAAAACGGTCGATTTTGTGTCACGCTTTTTTGCTCCCGGAGAAGGAATACCGGAAGACCCGGTTACGGGGTCAGCACACTGCACGCTGGTTCCCTATTGGTCAGAAAGGTTAGGTAAAAAGAATTTGAAGGCCAGGCAGGTTTCTAGTCGAGGAGGGAAACTAGCTTGCCAGGATCTGGGGAGTCGGGTAAAGATAAAAGGTAGTGCCGTATTGTTCCTGAAAGGTGAAATTCGGGTATAAATTGATGATCGAGGGCTCGTTTGTTAGTTTGTGGGTTAGTGGTGTGTTTTGGAGCTGAGGACTGTTACAACCACAAGGTCCCCTGAGCAAGTAATTCAACCAAACTGTGGTTGAAAGAGATGCTTTCGACCCTCCCCTTTTTCATTTTCATCTGTAGAGTGGTTTTCTCCGGACCACCAAGGTGGTGAGTGTCTCCACCTGACTCCGCGATCAGTCGTAGTTCTCCATCCCCAGATATTTGCCCTCGTTCGCACATAGTAATCCCTACCACCGACGTGCCCGTGCCGCAGGAAGGCTCGATATGACCCGTGCTTACGTCGTGGGGAAATATCACTCTAATATCTCCAGATTTCTCAGGGTGACGATCGTAGATGGCAAAAGTTTTCCCCTGGGTCTTACCCTTTGTTCCCGATTCCGGAAAGAACCGTTCGACAAAATCGTTTTGTATTTTCTCAAATACGCTATAAGCCTCGGTCCCAAGTTCCCCGAAATCGACCGACGGAAACCTGTCTTTTATATCGTCTAGCTCGCTGCAGAGGGCCCCGCCCACCTTGTAAGCTGGGACCCCGGCCACCTCGGTCGACCTTACCCCTTTCTGGTAGCTCTCCTGGAGAAAGGAATTCATCTCAGTTTCCGTCTTGACTACCTGGCCGTCCTCAATGTTTAAGGTTAGATAAATAGGGCCCGCATCAGTAAATAAGGTAACGTCAGTAGTAGTTTCCTGTGTGGTGATCTCGTATATGTCTGCGAAATTGCCTTGCTCGAGCGCCTTTCCAAGTACTTGAGTTAGTCCGCCACACATGCTGATAAAGTCCAGCCCGGTGACACTAACCACCTTTACTCTAATTCCCTTTTCGTCATTATAAAGGAGCCCCGCCTGATGGCCTCTAACGCTGGGAGGGGTTAAGGCAACGGCCGACTTGTCCCTTTCTTGACCATCTGGTATTTGGTGACCGTTCAGCAAAATAATCTCGTTGCCACCCATGTGGCCCTTGATAAACTCTACCTCTACTGTTTTCAAACTTCCCCACTCCTGCAGGTTGAATTTTATAGCAGTCTGACTTTCAATTTACTTTTGAAAGACCACCTTTCCGTCCAAAACGGTGACAACCGGTTCCAGGGATTCGATTTCTTCCGGTTCTTCGGTTGGGTTTCCGTTCAGTAAAGTTAAATCCGCGAGTGCTCCTTGCCGGATACTGCCTTTTTTCGATTCCATAAATTCTGCGTAAGCCGGACCGGAAGTGTAAAACTTTATTGCCTGTTCGGGGGAAAGTTGCTGGGCTTCATGGGGTGTGTTTACCGCAGAATGAATTCCGTATAGAGGGTCGAAAGGCATACAGTCGGACCCTAAGGCGATGGTCACATCTTTATCCGCCATCCATCCGAGCGGATCCAGTATTTCCACCTGTTCTCCGGAGAACCGGTCTTCGTACATCCCCCCGGGTAAAGACCATTCGCCGATGAAGTTCGGTTGCATGGATGCTATTATGTCAAGTTCTTTTAACCTGGTGACATCCTGGTTAGATATCATTTCACAATGTTCTATCCTGTGACGGAGGTGGTTGCCTTCTTCCTCGCTCAATATCTCTTCCATTCCCTTGATGAATTCGGATACGGCACGGTCTCCAATAGCGTGAACTGCTAGTTGCAGACCATTATGGTGAGCCTTACCCATTAATTCTCTCAGTTCTTCCGGTTCCCAGATGGACATGCCTAAATTATCCCGGTCGTCCAAATATCCGTTCGTAACCCAGGCGGTCTTCGCCCCGATCGACCCGTCTGTAAACAGCTTTAATCCCCCGACGGACAATTTATCGTCACCAAAACCCGTCCGCAAACCGAGATCTCCCAGATCGGTCAGAAGTTCGTGGTCGAAGTAAAGGTTGGCTCTGATGGGCAGTTCTTCGGAACGCCATAAACTTTGATAGGCTTCGAACTTTCTCTTGTTTACATGTGCATCGTGGATGGAGGTAACGCCAAGGCTGTGAGCTTCTTTTGCAGCTACTTTTAGTCCCCGTTTAATCCCCTCAACACTTGGTTCGATTACGTCTCTAACTTTATTGACGGCTTCTTCCATTAATCGTCCCGTAGGCTCGCCGTCCTCCATCTCGTACCCCTGCATTGAAGGATCGATATCGATTTTCTCCAGAGCCGGGCTATTTACACAGGTTATGTGTCCGTCCACTCTCTCCAGGCTGACCGGGTTGTTAGGAGAAACGCGATCTATCTCGTCCTTTTTCATGAACTCTCTATCGCCACTCCATTTGCTCTCGTCCCAGTTTACTCCTACCACCCAGGCACCGTCCCGTTTTTCTTTGGCCTCTTTTTCTACCCGATCCAGTAATTCTTGTTTGGAGGGTACGGTTCCGAGATCCAGGTACTCGGACATTTTTACTCCCAT
>JAGXLP010000037.1:0-2142 GCA_018334615.1 Candidatus Bipolaricaulota bacterium | reverse complement strand
ATTTTAATTTTCTTGCTGGTTTTTGGTCTGGCTCTGACCGGTCTTGTTGCTTTTGGTGCTGAAACCCCGAGGGAAGGGGGAACTGTAGTTATTCCCGCTCCCTACGGAGGTTCGATCACCTCCCTGGATCCTGCCCTTTCCAATAGAAATCAGTCCACGCTGGTGTTCAGGAATATTTTTGAAAACCTTGTGGAAATTCAGCCCAACACCTTAGAGGTCGTGCCGGGAATAGCTAAAGACTGGGACGTTTCAGACGACGGCCTTACCTATACTTTCTATATGCGCGAAGGCGTAAAATTTCACAATGGAAGCGAAGTCACGGCTTCCGACGTTAAATACACCTACGAGCGGCTTATGGATCCCGAAGTAGCTTCAGTTGGTGTGGATCTGTTTAATTTCGTGGAAGGAGCACAGGAATTTAAGGACGGCGAGGCGGATCACATAAGTGGAATTAAGATTTTGGACGATTACACGATTGAGATTACCTTGACCAAACTTTCACCGAATTTTCTGTACAGCGTAGCAGGCGGGTCAAATTACAATGCAGCCATCGTTCCGAAAGACGTGGTGGAAGAAGTTGGGGACAATTTTACGAACAAACCCATTGGCTCTGGTCCGTTTAAGTTCGAGAAATGGAATAGAGGGTCCAGCGTAGAATTAAGTGCTTTTGAAGATTACTACGGCGAGGGGCCATACCTCGACAAGCTGATAGTCAGGGTGATGGAAGAAGCTCCAGCAAGGGAAGCTGCTTTCAGGTCCAACGAACTGGACTTCAACATCGTATACCCGGCTCAATACAAACGGTATAAAAATGACCCCCAGTATGCGGACTTTTTGGTAGAAGTAGCCGAGCTCTGGACCCGTAACGTGACGTTTAACATGGAACTGGAGAAACTCCAGGACAAGAGGGTCCGTCAGGCATTTAACTACGCCATCGACGAGAAGTTGATCAACGATAAATTATTAAACGGCAAGGCGTACGCAGCTCGGGGCTGGCTTCCCAACTCTTCTCCGGCATTCAATTCCGACCTCGAGCCCTACGGTTACAATCCGGAAAAGGCCAGAGAGTTGATGGAAGAAGCCGGTTATACTCAGAAGAACCCGTTGAAGTTGAAGATAAACGGTGTAGATCATCCGGCCTGGGGTATCCCCATGGTTGAAGCCATTAAGCCCTATCTGGATAGAGTGGGCTTCAAAATCGAACCTGTCCTGCTGGACGGTTCTACCCACGAACAGAGGGTCTTTAACGGAAACTTCGAGGCGTTTATCTGGTCGAACGGTGGGGAGATCACCTCGCTTTCCTACTTGAAAGTGTTCTGGTCTGAGACTCCTCGCGGATCCGGTAACTTCTCCGGTTACAGTAATCCGGAATTTGATAAGATGATTGAACAGGCGATGTCAGAACCGGACTTTCAGGAAAGGAAGAAAATTCTGCAGGAAGCGGACGCATTTATCAAGGAAGCAGCTCCGGTATGGTTCTTTAACTACAACAAGGCAGTTGCCATACATCAACCCTGGGTTCACGGCGTCGTAAAAGCACCTCAGGACATGGTGTATCAGCCGTGGAATAAGGTCTGGGTCGATGAAGAAAGTCCTAGAGCTTAAATAGGAGGTTTACCCGGGGGTATTCTTTTCCCCCGGGTATTTTCCCTAAATTATGATCTCTTATATTACGAGACGGTCCCTTCAGGTCATACCCACGCTTCTTTTTCTTTTGACCCTGATGTTTTTTCTGTTGAACGTCCTGCCTGGGGACGCCGCATTACTTGCTGGAGCATCCAGAAAGGGCCAAAGCGAGGAAACCATAGCGAACCTCAGGGCCAAGTGGGGATTGGACGATCCGATTCACGTGCGTTATTTCAAGTATATGTTTAACCTCTTTAAGGGGGATCTCGGTACCTCTTACCGGACACATACTGCCGTTTCGTCTTTACTGGCTAATAAGTTGGTGGCAACCTTTACTCTGGTGGGGTTGGCTGCATTGGGATCAACTGTCTTGGGGGTGTTGCTCGGCTTTATTGCCGGGATGAGACACGGTTCAATCACGGATCTATCTTCCATGGGGTTTGCTATACTTGGGATTTCCGCCCCCAGGTTCTGGGTGGGGCTGATGTTAATGTACCTGTTCGCAGTTATATTAGG
>JAGXLP010000036.1 GCA_018334615.1 Candidatus Bipolaricaulota bacterium | reverse complement strand
TAGAGTCAGATACCCTCTTTCCCATCGTGGTTTCGGGTTCTGTGGGAGCTGGAAAAACCCGCGCCTGTCAAGAAGCAACCCACCGGTTGGAGGGAATCGGCTATCAGGCGGGGGGAGTTATTTCTCCCAGAATAATGGATTCGGGGAAAACCGTGGGTTACGACATCCTGGATTTGGCTACCGGAAAAAGAAGGAGTTTCATCCGCTCCGAACCACCCGGTAAGAAAGTGGGTAGGTTCTTTCTTAAGCCGGGGTCGCTGGAGTTTGCTAATCGGTCAGTTACCAGCGCGATTGGCCAGAATAACCCCGTTTTTGTAGACGAAGTGGGAAGGCTGGAGTTGAACCACCGGGGTCTGGCACCTTCCGTTAACAAATTATTGGACTCAGATGCTCAGGGGATTTACCTCGTTCGCCGGGAATTTCTTTCCCGGTTTCTGGAGGTCTTCAAAATCACCCAGTACGACCAGGTCGAGATCGAGGAAGAACCAGGTTAACCAGAAATCCTTGTCAAAGCAATTTTTTTGATAGGTTGACTAACTATATTAATTCGCCAGAATTGAAAAACTCGAGGTGAGTTAGATGAGCGCCGGGGACGACGTTAAGATGATAGACGTAGGAGACAAACCCGACACGGATAGAGAAGCGATTGCCACCGGATCCATAGAGATGAAACCTGAAACTCGGGAGAAAGTCATATCGGGAGAACTTGTCAAAGGAAACGTCCTTTCTGTCGCCCGAACTGCAGGGATCATGGCTGCCAAGAAAACTTCTGAGCTCTTGCCACTCTGTCACCCGCTGCCGATTAGTAACGTGGAAGTCGATATAGAATCCGAGAACTCGGGTCTATCCGTGAAAGTTAGGGTAAACTATCGGGGCAAAACCGGAGTCGAAATGGAAGCACTTACCGGCTGCTCCGTCGCTTTGCTGACAATTTACGATATGGTAAAAAACCAGGAGCGGGGTATGAAGATTAAGGAGGTAAAGCTAATTGAAAAATCGGGAGGTCAAAGTGGAAACTGGGAAAGATAAACGTGAAAGGGCAAAATTACTGTCGATAAATACAAGCGAGGAAAAGGGCGAAATCAAGACACCGGTGCCACGGGCACTAGTCATGGAAGACTACGGTATAGAAGGAGACGTTCACGCTGGCGCACCGGAAAAACAGGTTAGTTTACTTGACAAATCCGAAATTGAAGAGATGGAAGAAAGGACCGGAGTCGACCTCAACCCCGGGGACTTCGCCGAGAACTTGACGTCACAAGGACTTGACCTTGACTCCGTCCCTGTTGGAACAAAAATTTCCGTTGGAGATGACGTGAAACTGGAGGTCTCCCAGATAGGAAAAACCTGCCACGACGATTGTGTGGTCAAGGACAAGACAGGTGAATGCATAATGCCGAAAAAGGGTTTGTTTTTTCGGGTAATGCAAGGAGGGGTCATTTCACCGGGAGACGAGATAGAACTGGTGGAAGAGGAGGACTAAATTGGGACACGAGGATCTGATAAAGGAACAGCTAAGCTGCCGGGTATTAACGGTTAGCAGTAGCAGGACTCGAGAATCGGACGAAAGCGGCAGGGTAATCAGAAACTTGCTTAAAGAGAAAGGCCATCGAGTGGAAAACAGTAAAGTTATACCCGACGAGACCGAGGAAATAGAAAGAGAAATAGATAAAGCAGTGAATTCAAATTCTCGCGCGCTGATTATAACCGGTGGCACCGGATTATCCATCCGGGATCACTCAGTTGACGTCCTAAAGAGGATGGAAGACAAAGAAATCCCCGGGTTTGGCGAAGCTTTTCGCCGGATGAGTTTCGAAAATATCGGTCCCCGGGCGATTCTTTCCCGGGCGAGAGCCTCGCTTATTCGAGACACTCTTGTTTTCTCCCTGCCCGGCTCTCCCGCAGCCGTCAAACTGGGAACCAGGGAATTGATACTCCCGACAATCGGTCACGCAACTTATGAAATCGATAAGGAGGCGGAATAGTGGAGGATAGCTACGGAAGAGAAATCGACTACCTTCGATTGTCCCTAACCGACAGGTGCGACTTTCGCTGTCGATACTGTATGCCAGAAGACGGAATTAAGAAACTGCCACAGGAGGAAATTCTTTCCTACGAAGAGATAGTTAAACTTGTGCGTGCCGCCACGCAACTGGGGATAAAAAAGGTCAGGCTTACCGGCGGAGAACCTTTAACCAGGAAGGATCTGCCAGGGTTAGTACGAATGATCAACGAGATCGAAGGAATCAAAGATCTATCGATGACAACCAACGCTTCCCGCCTGTCCGAATTTGCAGATGAACTTGCCGAAGCCGGACTGGACCGGGTAAATATTAGCCTCGACTCCATGGACCCGGAAATATTTTCCGAGATAACGAGGGGAGGCGACCTCTACTCCGTCCTGAGTGGAATAAAAGCGGCAAAGAATGCCGGTCTAAAACCGGTTAAGTTGAATTCCGTAATCATGAAGGGAATCAACGAATCGGAAATTCTTCCTCTGGTAGAATTTGCAGTCCGGGAAGATATCGCGCTGAGGTTTATCGAACTTATGCCCATGGGAGAAGCCTCCAACGGGACACTTGAGCCACTGCCGCTCGACGCGGTGAAGCGGATTGTGGCGGAAGAATGGACCCTCGAAAAAGACTCCGGTCCAGAGGGCAACGGCCCGGCGGAATACTACAGGGTAACCAGAAAAGAAGAAGCGGGAACGATAGGATTTATTTTTCCGATCAGCCGAACTTTTTGTGAAAACTGCAATAGAATCAGAGTCACCGCTCAGGGGAATATACGGCCCTGTCTCGCTCGGGACGAGGAGTACAAATTACGCGTTAACGAAGATACGACCATAAAAGAGTTAGCCAGGCAATTGAGTAAGGTAATACGAAAGAAACCCTACGGTCATCGATGGGAAGAAGAAAGAGAAACTGCCGGAGAAATGTCCGAGATCGGAGGTTAAGAATGAAGGAAAAAGGGTTTAAGTCACTCGTTACCCTGGAGGAAGCCCGGGACAAGTTCTTCTCTTCCTTCGATACCGTTGAGAAAACTACAACTCTTCCACTAACGAAGGCGGGAGGGAGGATAACAGCGGAAGAGATCCTCGCCCCTCGCCCCGCACCTCACTACCGCCGCGCGGCAATGGACGGCTTTGCCGTCGTCGCTTCCGATACTTTCGGAGCAAGTCAGTCTTCTCCCAACCGAATTCGAGTTGGGGAAAAGGTGGAGCCCGGCGTAGCTACCCCGGTTCACACAGGCGGTTTAGTGCCTGAAGAGGCTGACGGGGTGTTGAAGATAGAAGAAACGAAAAAACAGGCTAAGAAACTTGACGTGTACTCTTCCGTGGCTCCAGGCGATAACGTCAGTCCCATAGGAGAAGACGTAAAAAGGGGGGATACCTTACTCGAAAAGGGAAACGAGATTAATCCCGCCCATCTTGGGTTGTTACGCTCCCTGGGAGTGGAAGAAGTTCCGGTCGCCGAGAAACCCGTAATTACCGTAATTCCAACGGGAGAAGAGCTAGTTTCACCGGGCGAGGAACCGGGACCGGGTCAGACAATTCAATCTAACGGGATTATGATCGCCGAGTACGCCCGGAGCTGTGGAGGTAGTCCGGTAGAAGACGAAGTACTTAGCGACCAACCAGACGACTTAAAAAAAGCATTGAGCCAAAAGGTCGAAGGGTCCGACGCGATAGTCTTTACCGGAGGCAGCTCCGTGGGGCGGAGGGATAGAATAGTCGAAGTTCTCGAGAAAGAAGGCGAGGTACTGGTTCACGGGGTTGCAATTCAACCGGGCAAACCCCTCGGTCTTGCCGCCGTGGAAGAAGTACCCGTAATTGCCCTTCCCGGCTATCCCGTGGCAACGCTTGCGGGGGCGTACTTCTTCTTAAAACCTCTTATTGCGCAAATGACCGGGTGGCAAGCCCGAGAGAAAACCACGACTGTACAGGTTGCCAAAAAAATACACTCACCTCTGGGCAAGTTGAGTCTCGTCAGGGTAACTGTTACCGAAGGGAAAGCTTACCCGTTAAGGGTCTCCGGTTCCGGCGTTCTATCGAGCGTAACCCGAAGCGATGGTTTCGTCCTGGTCCCCAGAGACTCGGAGGGGTTAGCCGCAGGAAAAGAGACCGAGTTACACTACTGGAGGTAATGGAGGTAAAGGATGAGGAAAGAGTTCCGCAACTTAATCAGCCCGGAGAAGTTCGAAAGCTTAATTGACGGTTTCAAGTTCCAAAACCCAATAGAGCGAGTACAGATTTCTCAGGCTACCAATAAGATAGTTGCCAAAGACGTCCATGCCAGAACGGACGTTCCACCCTTCAGTCGTTCTTTGATGGATGGTTATGCCGTTACTGCTTCGGATACCTACGGGGCGGACGAGGAGAATCCGGCTCGACTGGAAATCAGAGGGGAATTAGAAATAGGAAAGCCCCCTCGGATGGAAGTAAGACAGGGAAAGTCCCTGGAAATACCCACGGGTGCGGAGATTCCTGCAGGAGCCAATGCCGTAGTAATGGTCGAGGACACGGAAAAAGACGGGGATCATTTACTCGTTAAAACCTCGGTCGTTCCAGGGGAAAACGTCTTTTCCGCCGGAAGCGACATTGCTACCGGAGATCTTATAGTCCGCGAAGGTAAGGAAATCACCCCAATAGAGATAGCCAAACTGGCCGCCTGTGGAGTAGACAAAGTCATGATCCATGGCGCACCGACTGTCGGGGTAATATCTACGGGACCCGAACTCGTCCCACC
Organism: Candidatus Bipolaricaulota bacterium; assembly: GCA_018334615.1. Classification (GTDB taxonomy): domain Bacteria; phylum Bipolaricaulota; class Bipolaricaulia; order M55B111; family M55B111; genus JAGXLP01. The sequence continues at coordinate 5,439 of JAGXLP010000036.1, read as the reverse complement.
GGGGGAGGAACTTGGTTCCGCCGAGATCTACGACACAAATACGTCTCTTCTAACTGCCGGGATCGAAGAAGCCGGAGGTAATCCCGTCTCTCTGGGAATAGTCAATGACGACGCCGACCAGATGACCCGGGCAATCAATAAGGGCCTAAAAAACTGCGACCTGATCGTTTCCTCGGGCAGTACGAGTGCCGGACCCCACGATATGATCTACGATATTCTCGAGGAACAGGGAAAAGTACTTGCTCACGGGATTAAAATAAAACCCGGCAAGCCCACCGTTCTGGGTGACCTGAACGGAATTCCTTTCTTTGGCCTTCCCGGCAATCCTTCCTCAGCTTACGTAATTTTTATGAATTTCGTCGCGCCGCTTATCCGAAGTTTTGGCGGGAGAGTCGATCCTGAAAACCCGAAACTGGAGGCCAGGTTGACGGAGAGAACGGCTTCCGAAGGGGGAAGAACCGAGCAGAAATTCGTCGGCCTGACCAGGCGAGAAGACGAACTTAGGGCGTATCCAATAAACAAGGTAAGTGGTGCAATTACGCTCTTATCCCAGGCGGACGGGTACGTTTCGATACCGGAAGGAGTCAATTACATGGATTCAGGGGAAACAGTAGAAGTCACTTCCTTCTCGAGAAATCCAAAACTCCCCAGATTGTTGTTTGTCGGAAGTAATTGTATCGGACTCAATCGACTGCTGAACTTACTCTCGTTCGAGGTAAGATCATTGAGCCGGGGATCTCTGGGCGGCGTCGAGGCAGTTGAGAATTCCGTCGCGGACGTGGCGGGAATCCATATCTGGACCCCGGACGGGTACAACGTTCCTTTTTTGCGGGAACGAGGAGTGGAGAACCTATCAATACTCCGGGGCTACAACCGCGAACAGGGGCTTATCGTTCAGTCGGGCAACCCGAAGGGGATCAGTTCGGTAGAAGACCTAGTCAAGAAAGAGGTAAGGTTGGTCAACCGAACCAGCGGTTCTGGAACCAGAATACTTTTCGACAACTTTTTGGAAAGAGCAGCCGAAGAACTCTCCCTGGATCTCCAGAAGATTAAACGAGAACTAACCGGTTACCAGGTCGAATTGAGTACTCACAACGCAGTTTCGGCAGCCGTGAAATCCGGTAAAGCCGACGTCGGTATGGGGATAAAGTCCGTAGCAGCGGGAAATGGTCTCGGTTTCGTCAAGTTGCAGGAAGAAGAGTTTGACTTCCTCTGCCGAACCGACGTTCTAAGTAACCAGTGGGGCGAAGCCTTCCGGGCCAAGCTTCAGAGTCGAGAATTTACCCAGGTGCTAGAATCGCTGCCGGGGCTACATCCCGGGGATAAACCCGGAGAAATAATTGTCTCCAATTAACCTTTTGATGCCAAAACTATCCATAGCAATACTCTGCGGAGGGAAGTCGTCTCGGCTGGGGAAGGACAAGACCCGGATTAAAGTCGACGGAACACCACTGTACAAAGTAATCTGGAAGAAGCTGGAAGGGAAAGCAAATGAAATATTCCTCCAGGTAAACCCAGAAGACGATTACGACTTGCCCACACGACCCGACCTCTTACCGGAAAGGGGACCGCTCGGAGCGATATATTCGGCCTTGACCCACGCCAGCAACGAGTGGTTGTTTATTTCGGCCTGTGATCTTCCCAATCTGGACCCCCGAATAATCGATGAGTTGTCCGCGAATCTGGGCGAGGCTGGAAAAACACCGGACGCCGTAATTCCACGATGGGACAACGGATATTACGAGCCGCTGGTTGCCCTTTATCGGACATCCCTAAAACGGGATATGAGGAATGCTTTAAGGGGCGGAACGCGCAAAATAACGAATTTTTTATCCAGAGTAGATATGGTCAGGGAGATTTCGGTAGATCGGTTGATATCCGAGGGCTCAATATCTTCACACTGTTTTTTTAACGTAAATAACCCGGAAGACTTGAAAGAGCTGAACTCGACCTAACGAATAATACCCCTTCTTCGCCCGCGATTATCCCCCAGCTTAATTACAAGTTCTACAGATATCCCAACCTCCGTAAACGGTTCTTGATCTCTTCTTCCTGGTGCTCATTTAGACCAGTATACTCGTCGTAAGAAGAAAAGATACCGGTATCTACCAGGAACTGCATTACTTTCTCCGTGGCCGAATCGGGATCCAGTTCGGCAGTGTTTACCTTCAGGTCGTATTCACCAATCTCGGGCTCTTCAAACGGGTGCGAAATGCCGGTAAAGTTGGGAATTATTCCCTCCTCCGCCTTTTCGTAGAGCCCTTTGGGGTCTCTTTCTTTACATACTTCCACGGGACACTCGACGTAGATCTGGTAGAACTCTCCTTCCTCTTCGACCATTTCCCTCGCGATCTGTCTGTACTCCTTAAACGGGGAGACCGCGGCAACTATTGTCGCTACGTCGTTCTTGGTCAGGAGTTTGCTAATATAACCGATCCTTTTGTTATTTATTCCTCTCTCCTCTTTAGTGAATCCAAGGTCGGGATGGAGGTTTTTCCGCAAACCGTCCGCATCAAGGTTCTCGACCCTCAAGCCCCTCCTCCGAAGTTCGTTCTCCACTTCCTTCGCTATGGTTGACTTTCCCGAAGAAGGCAATCCTGTAAACCACAGAGTGAAGCTGTTGAATTGTGTTTGTCGTTCTTCCTCTTCAGACATGTTAACCCTCCACGACAAAAGGACTTTTCTGGTTAGTAACAAATTCGGCTACTTCCTGGCGCATAATTTCGTTAGGCGGTCTCTGACCGTCCTTAATCATTCCTCTGATCTTGCTTCCGGAAGGAGCAATTCTATCTTCCATCGAATGGGGACAGGTCTTGTCGGTTACCATTTGACCACACTTCTTGCACCAGTAAGCGTAATCGAAAGTCAACGGTTCGATGTCTATATTGGCAAGTTGTTCAAATATGTTGTGTGCGTCAAAATCGCCATAATAATCACCCACACCGGCGTGGTCACGACCAACAATAAAGTGAGTACAGCCGTAGTTTTTCCTTACAATCGCGTCAAATACCGCTTCTCTCGGCCCCATGTAGAACATATCGGCCGGAAATATACTCATAACCGCGTGGTCGTGAAGATAGTAGTGGTCGAGGAGTATGTCGTAAGATTCCAGGATCACTTCGTCCTTCCAGTCTCCGGCTTTCTTCTGCCCGATTTTAGGATGGATGAATATTCCGTCCGCGACCTCCAGAGCACTTTTCTGGAGGTGCTCATGGCCCCTGTGGGGTACGTTTCTCGTCTGAAAACCGACTACCTTTTCCCACCCTTTCTCTTTAAACAATACCCGTGTCTCTACAGGCTTCAGTAGATACTGATAGTAATCGTCGAATCCCCCTCGGATTAGCTTGATTGGGCCGCCAATGAAATACTCGCCGAGCTTCAGGAAATTCGAAACTCCTGGATGCTCCTCGTCGCCCGTTCCAAACAACCCTTCTACCGCTTCCTTCTTATCTATAGTGTAAATCTCTTCCACGTCCATTACTGCCAGCTGAATACCGGTATCATCCACCAGAGTGACTTCTCCCTCGTTCTCTATTTCATCGACTTTTTCTTGAGTAACGTCAAGTACGATGGGCACCGTCCAGACTGTTCCATCCTCCAGCGTCCTGTCCTTTATCACTTTTTTTAAGTCGTTCTGTCCCATGAAACCCTTCAGCGGGCTATAACTTCCGTGGGCAATATTCTGCAGGTGTTTTACCTGACCGGTACTAAGCTCGACTTGCTTTAACTCCTTCGCCTTCCGTTTGAGTTTCTCCCTGGTATTTGTTGTTCTTGGTTCACGATTAATTAACTTTCCCCCGTGCGGTGGGAGCATTTTGTTCACCTCTAAAGTAATGACTCGAAAATAAAATTAAAGTGTGAAATTTAACGAGTTAATTATGGAAACTCCTTTCGGGAATATCAACATTCATCCGAACGACTGGTTTGGTCGAAGGTACCTCCGTGTCGGGGGAATTATTCACTGCCTGGACCCGAACTAGATATCCTTTTCGCGTCCGAGGTAACCCCTTCAGGGTGGAGCCCCCTAATTTAAGATCGAAACTCTCATTGAATACTCAACGCCGTGACTCTACTATCTATTTTGAGTTCCCAGCTATGGAGAAAATCGTCCTTTACCACGGAGAGCCATATCAAAGAAGGAAGGCAATTAGGAAGACCCTTGCTAAATGGCGGGAAGACCTGTCGAATCCGGAAATTTACAAGTTCGAAGGCAAGCGGCTAGAACCGGATAAGCTGGAGCAACTTCTAAGTGGAGCTTCGCTCTTCTCTCAAACAAAAATAATCCGGGTGTCCCAGACGGAAGAACTACTGGAAGACGACTCCTTTCCTGAAATAATCAGGAATCATTCTTACAAGAACACAGCTCTTTTACTCGAATCAGAATCGATAAACAAGGGTTCTTCTCTGTACAGGGCAATTTCCGACAAAGGGGAGACGAAGAAATTTTCCCATCCTACAGGCAGGAATTTTCCAAAATACGTTTCTCAAATCCTTAACGATCACCAGGTCCAGCTTACAAGCGATGCTAAAAGATGGCTAATCCAGACTATGGAAAAGGACCTCCTGCGTGTGGAAAAGGAAGCTGAGAAGTTAAAGCTATACGGGGAGAACGAGGAATTGACCAGGGACGTAGTCAAAGATGTAGTCTGGGCCAGAGGTAAGGACAAGATGTTTGATTTCTTTGATGCTCTTTTTACCCGCCACTCCCGGGAAGCCATTGAACTCCTGGAGGAGATGTTAAAAGAGGGAGTGGATGAAGGGAAGATATTCTTCATGCTGGCCAACGAAGTCCGAAAGTTGATAAAGGTCCAGGCATTGGCCGCGGACGGTCTTTCCAACAAAGAAATCTCATCCGAAACAGGAATTTATAACTGGCTGGTAAAGAAAAAACGAGGCCAGCTTAATAATTTTACAGGTGACGAACTGGAGAAGTTGTTACACCTGCTTTATCGGGAGGACCTCAAGTTTAAACAGGGGAAAACGGATATTGTCGACGCACTTTTTCGGGTAGTCTACAGAAATTTTCCTGTTGAAAATTAGTTAGTTACTCCGTCCTCATTGAAGACTTGCTTTTAACTATCAACTGTTTAACATCCATTGCAAACTATCTACTAGAACATCGTAAGCTATGGAATGTGCACTAGGTACCCAAGACCCTTGACAGGTGGGAAGAGCTGATAGTTTAAATAAAAGGTTGTGGTTTGTTTGTTTAAGGAAATACTCCTTAAAAGGAGGTGATCCAGCCGCAGGTTCTCCTACGGCTACCTTGTTACGACTTCACCCCCCTTGCAGGTAACACCTTCGGCAACATGCGTTGACTTCGGGTGTCGCCTACTCGGTTGGTGTGACGGGCGGTGTGTACAAGGCCCAAGTACGTATTCACCGCGGTATGGCTGACCCGCGATTACTACCGATTCCATCTTCATGGGGTCGGGTTGC
>JAGXLP010000035.1 GCA_018334615.1 Candidatus Bipolaricaulota bacterium | reverse complement strand
AAGATACGACCGAGTGCCAGGACGTATATAATAAGCCAGCCCGTTCCTCCTCCGGAACCTGCTAGATTGAACAATCCGTGGGCCAGTATCGCTACCCCTAACCCCTGCGCTACCAGAGTAAACTGCTTCTTCCTTCCACTGGCAAACTTGGCCATCCCGAGGAAATACCCGCTGATCGAGTTTATCAATATGTGGCCTGGAAATGCCCGTTGCCACGTAATAAACTGAAGCGCTCTGGCGGCCTGACCGCCATCTTCTCCAATGTGTGGTAAGGTTTGGGCGAAGATATAGGAAAAATCCTCGTAGGCTCCAAAGCCCGCTCCGATCATCCCCATGTAAAGCATCCCGTCGAAGCTTTCGGAGAAGTCTTCAAAGTCAAACTTCCAGACGATGAGAAAAAATATGATCAGCTTAACTATTTCTTCGGGGATTGCCGCTTTGACGAAAGCGCTATAGGTTCTCGATAAAAGATTACCTCCGAAGTTTGCGTCCGAGAACCCGGGAACCCCGGCATGGAGGGTGGAAATCAGTATTATTGCCAGCACCCCACCGGTGAACGCTATTCCGACATTTATAAGAGATTCTCGTTTGTAGCTATCGGAGAAATACAGAACGCCCGCGTAAATTAATGAGAGGAACCAGCCAAGATATATTGACCTAAAGAACAGGGCCATGTTTGCCTCCGGGCAAATACTAACCGCTCGAGGGGATTAACTAAAATTGGGGGTAAAGATTTTGGGGTGAAATTTACCCTAGATATGTTTAGCTACTCGGCGCTCCTCCCCAGTATGGCTACAGGGATGGATGGAACAGTAAACATTCTGCTCAATATCCTGGTCGATCTTTTCCTTAATTTCCCGGACGATAACGTCGGATTTGGTTAGTTTGGTATCCGGGTCCAGTTCCATGTCAAAGTCGACGTGAACTGCGTGAGGTCCGATATATTCTCCGATCATGTCGTGTACGCCGAGCACTTTTTCATGAGACAGAACTACTTTTCTTAACTCGTCGTAAAATTCTTCGTCAGGGGATTCCCCGATTAGGGTATTGATGTTTTCTTTGATCAGCAAAACTGCGTCAAAAGATATTATCAGGGCAATAATAATCGTCGCGATCGGATCACCGATATTTAACTGGAAGAAATATATCAAGCCCAATCCAATCATACTTGCGACGAGGGAAAGGGCGTCGTTAATGGTGTCGAAAAGTTCCGTCTTTAAACTTATTTCCCGCCCCCGCCCGTACTTGATCAGATAGGGCAACGGGATGAGGTTTAAGATAAAGGACCCTACAAGTACGTAAAGTGCCCAGTCGAGGTTTGCGGTAATTACAGACGGGTTCAACAATTTCAGCACGGATTCCTGAATCAGCTGGTAGCTGGTTACGACAATAAATACGATCGCGACAACCAGGGAGGCCACGCTCTGTAATCTCCGGTGGCCAAAAGGATGCTCTTTGTCTCCTCCCTTTTCACTTATTTTTACGCTTCCCATGGTAACTAAAACAGTTACGATATCCGTCACGTTGTTCAAAGCTTCGCCAAGCAGGAAGAGGAGACCGGTGGAGAAGAAGACGACCAGTTTGGCCGTGGCAATGATGACTCTGGTAGCAAGGGTCAGCAGAAGAATGAAGTTTTTATCGGGTGATTTTGGATTCATAGCTTATTTTGTCGTGTAGATTAATTAGTAATGACCGGACTGGCAGATGTTAGATATCCATAGGGGGGTTAGAATTATTGTGACAGAGTTTTCGCCAGTTCGTAGAGTTCCATGTCTATTTCCTTTTCTTGGGAGAGGACATCCGAATAGTCTACGGATTTAATTTCATTCCCCTGCAGTCCCATCATCGTGCCGCTTTCACCATTAGACAGGCGCTTGACTGCTTCTGCTCCCAGCCTTGAAGCAATACCTCTGTCAAAAGCAGAGGGGTTCCCTCCCCTCTGCATGTGACCAAGGACGGTTACGCGAATTTCAAATCCGATTTGCTCTTTGAGGTGCTGGCCAACGTAATGAGCGGCGGAACCTTCATCATAGATCCCCTCGGCTACTACGACGATCATGTGTTGTTTCCCCCGCTTGTAACCCTGGTAAATTTCTTCTGCTACCTCGTCTAAATTGTATTCCACTTCCGGAATTAGTATTACTTCCGCACCTCCGCTTAGCCCCCCCATGAGTGCAATATAACCGGAATTGCGACCCATAACCTCGACAATGAAAGTACGTTCCAGGGCGGAAGCCGTGGTTCTGATTCTATCTAACGACTGTACCACGGTATTTAATGCGGTGTCTACACCTATTGTCATATCAGTTCCGTAGACGTCATTATCAATGGTGGCTGGAATTCCGACGGTCGGAACTCCTTCTCGGTTTAGTGCTTGTGCTCCCCGGAGTGTGCCGTCGCCACCGATGACGACTACGCCGTCGATTCCAGCTTGATTTAGGTTCCTTATGGCTTTTGTTCTTTCTCGTTTTTCCTTAAATTTGGGTGCTCGCTTGCTTCTGAGTATTGTCCCTCCTTCTTCGATTATCCCACTTACGTCCTTAACGCCGAGTTCTTCGAGGTCCCCGGTCAGGCAACCTTCGTAACCGCTGTTGATGCCTATTACCGTTAACCCCAGTGCTTTTCCCTGCCGGACGGCAGCCCGTATAGCTGCATTCATCCCCGGAGAATCCCCGCCGCTGGTCAGTATCCCAATTTTCTTCATATTGTGCCCACCTTGGTAGACCTCAAAATAGCTTTGATCTGTTGAATCCACTCCAGCATTAGTCGGGTGACGAGGAAGTTGTTTCTTACGTGCTCCTTCCCTTTTTGCCCTAGCTCATTTCCGAGGTCATCGTCTTCAATAATTTCTACGATTTTGCGAGCAAAGCCTTCGTGATCGTCAGGAGGGAGCAAGAATCCGGTTTCACCGTCGATTACCTGTAGTGGGATTCCTCCGACGTCGGATGCCACGACCGGGGTGCCTTTCCACAGGGCTTCGGTAACGGTTAGGCCAAAACCCTCTCTTGTTGATTTCTGTATTACCACGTCGGATTGGGCCTGAACTGAGTTCACCAGGAGATCGCTCTGTTTATTTATGAGTCGAACGTCGTCCAGGTTTTTGATTTTTGACTTAAGTTCCCGGAATATCTGCTGGCACTCGGGATCGTCACTGGCTGGAGCCCCGAGAAGAACTAGTTGAGCGTCCACCGTTTTCTTTACCTTTTTGAAGATTTCTACTACCCCAAGAGGGTCTTTCCACTTGTCAAACCTCGATACCTGGCTGATTATCGGACGGTCCAGGTTTATTCCATGTTCTTCCAGAACTTGTTTCCGTCTTGACTCATCCATTTCCATGTTTTTAGTGGTCAATGGATCGATGGCGGGAGCGATCAAAGATTTATCATTTGGCAGATCCGACTGAGCGAACTTGTCGGCGGAAAATACCGTGTTGTCGTATCTCAAGATAAATTTTTTGATGTAGCTCCAGGCTTCTTTATTGGGTTCGGAGAGATCGATATGACACCGCCAGATCCAGGGTTGACGCTTCGGATAGAAGCTTATCAAAGGAAGAGGTTGAGGGTCGTGAACTATCATTACATCGTGTTTAATGTGGGTGAATCTGGAAAACAACTGGTTGATTCCCGTATATATGTTTTTTTCGTGATCTGTCACGGTGATTTGCTCGCCCTGAAGGGCATTATGCCATTTTTTAGTTATGGGAAAGAATTCGGCCGTTCCATGAATGACTCGCCATCCGTATTCTATACCCAGGTCGTTCATCAGGGGGACGATGCTCCACAGCATTTCGGCCACACCGCCTCCCATGTAAGTAGAGTTTACGTTCAGGATCCTCTTTCCTCGTAGCGGTGTGCTCTCCTTGAACAGTACCGAAATGACTTTATCTCCAACGATATCTCGATAGTCCTCGATTTTCCTTCCGTCCATGAAATTCTAACCCCTCCGTGTCTGTATTAGCGAAAAATAATTTTACACTTCATTGAATTATATTTGTATACTAACCTTCCTGTATTAACGAGAAGGTCGTTACCAAATAAGTCGACAGCTGCATTTTTTCGACGGTGGTCGTTACTTCACATAGGTTACAAAAAAATCACCCGAGGTGCAAAATCTGTTCCTAAATCGGCCTGAAGTGCTTTCTTCAATACGAGATGTCGGGATGGTTAATTTGTAAGATACCGGTAGAGATCATCCAGAAAATCTCCCACCGCGGCTGGATCCTTCAGCCTGTACTGGGCATTAGTATCCTTATTTTCGTCCCGGCTCACCAGGATGGGGAAACCCAAGTTTTGTCCCTGGAGAACTCGAAAAGCGTCCTCGTCGGTCGTATCGTCTCCCAGGTAGATAGTTGGCCTCCCTCCCCACTTTTCCTGCAGCAGTTTAATTGCGTCTCCCTTGTTCCAGTTGGCGGGGCGAACTTCTAACAGCTTTGCTCCTTCAATCACTTCCAGGGCGGAAAAGTTATGGTCCTTCCAGATTTCGTGGAACTCGTCCTCTATTTTCCCCTCGTCCCCGTCGTATCGTCGATAGTGAAGTGCCAGGCCAAAATTCTTATTTTCGATGATTATTCCTTCTTTATCGCCAAACCTCTCTTGAATATCTTTGTTGAACAGGGCTATAGTTTTTTTGAGATCCTCACCGATTTCCGGTTCGTAGGCTGTTCCGTCCTTGAACTGTATTTTTAACCCGTGATTACCCGCCAGCGTGACCCCCTCTACAGGGACGAGTTCAGAAAGTTCCTGAAATCTCCTTCCGCTAATTATTGCAAGATGCAACGCTTCCAGTCCCGCCAGGCGTGTGAGTAGCTCCCTCATTTCTATTGGCAGCTGAGTCTCGCTGGGAAGCCCGGTAAAAGTCACGAGAGTCCCGTCGAAGTCGGTACAAAGCAGGATTCTTTTCGATTCGTCGATGGCATTATCCAGTCTCTGTTTGAGTTCGGCGTTGAAGGGGTTGCTGAGCTTCATTTTAGGTTTTCCTAATTGTGAAGGCTAATTTCCCACTCCTCCAGGAACCTGTCACGCCACCAGTGGACGTCCATCTGGTTCAACTTACGTTTCATTTTATCAAACTTCCTTTTCTGATCCTCTATCGGAGTAGTTAGAGCTTCGTGGAGAGCGTCCGCCACTCTTTCGGAATTATAAGGGTTGACCTGGATTGCCTCTCCCAGTGTTTCTGCAGCCCCGGCAAATTCCGAAAGAATCAGCATCCCTTTATCCCGGGTAGCGACGTACTCCTTTGCCACTAAGTTCATTCCGTCGATTAACGGGGTCAGTAATCCGACGTCAGCGGCGAGATAATAAGGGATTAATTGTTCCTGGGGAAGGTGCTGGTAAAAGTAGCGGATAGGTACCCACTCCTCCCCTCTCAACTCACCGTTTATTTCGGCAATGCCCTGCTCTATCTTTTCCCTCATCTGCTGGTATTCCTTTACCTTGGAACGGCTTGGGGAAATTCTTTCAATAAAGCTAACTTCGCCCTTGTATTGAGGGTATTTCTCGAAGAAAGTGCTTATCGCCTCTATCCTCCGGTCGATCCCCTTTGTATAGTCAAGACGATCCACACCCAGAACCAGCTTTCTAGAAGCAAAGTTTTCCTTCAAACGTTGAGCTTCCTCCTTTCGTTTGGCCGTACTCTGGAAGAAATCCGTATCTATTCCCAGGGGGATGTTATTTACTACAGTCCGATCGGAGTCCAGCCGGGCGATATTTTCGTCTCTATTTGCCGCTCCCCCCAGTTTAAATACAGTGTCCAGGAAGTTATGTACCAGCCAGGAGGTATGAAAACCGATGAAGTCCGCACCGAGTATTCCCTCTACAAGTTCCCTTTTCCAGGGAATTATTCCAAACGTCTCCCAGGGAGGCCAGGGGATATGCCAGAATATAGCGATTTTTGCGTCGGGCTTCTCCTGTCTGATCATTTGGGGGACAAGGGCGAGCTGGTAGTCTTGAACCCATATCCTGTCTCCCGGGCGAAGCTCCTCCAGAACGCTTTCCGCGAACCGTTTATTTACTTTTTTATAGACCTCCCAGTTTTCCTTACCCAGGTTTGCCTTATGAGGGAACGAGTGACAGATTGGCCAGAGAGTGGAGTTGGAGAACCCGTAGTAGAACCCGTTTATCTCCTCCCTTGAGAGCTCCAGCCTCTTCAACGTGTAGCCAATTTCGTCGTCGGGAACTACGACCTTGCTTTCGTCATCCGTGACCTCAAAATCCGCTTCACCCCTCCCCCAGGCGATCCAGAGGTTGTTGGAGTTCTTCATCATCGGATCCAGACCAGTCGTTAGACCACCTGCCAGTTTTTCCTGTTTTATTCCTCCTTCACTATGGAGGTGCTGGTATGGTTCTGCGTTTGCAACCACGATTAGCCTTTCTCTATCGTAAGACTTTTCCACTGGTATCACCCCGGAATTCAGCGAAGTCCGAATAATCCACAAGTCAGGATAGGGTAAGGTTTGTGCTTTTGCAAAGTGATACAACCGACACCATCGTACAATTTAGGTCTCTCTTTAGTCGATTTTTCCTCGAAGTGCCTCTGCGGCATCTTCCGGGCTAACTATGTTGATAAAATTTTCGCTACCTCTTTCAAACCCCGCCGGAATGGTTAATCTGGGTAATATTTCTATGTGCCAGTGATAAGTGTACTCTTCAGTCTCGCTTTCCGTCCGGGTTTGAGGGGAAGTGTGGATTACTAAGTTATATGGGAAGTCCCCCAGCTCCCCGGTAAGGGCGGTTAGAGTCTTTTTTAGCTCATCTGCCAGCAGAGAAGTTTCTTCCTCCGTTATTTCCTGAAAGCCCATCTGGTGTTTTTTCGGCAGTAGGTGTGTCTCGTAGGGAAACCGAGCTCCGAACGGCGAAATGGTGACAAACCCCTCGTTTTCCGATATTATCCTTTTCCCTTCTCTCTTTTCTGCCTCGATTAGGTCACAGAAAATACAGGACCCCTTGGCTCTATGAAAGGAGCTTGTCCGCTCTATTTCCGTCCTTACCAAATTTGGTACAAAGGTGGTGGCCATTATCTGGCTGTGGGGATGGGTAAGCGAAGCTCCAGCCCTCTCCCCCTGGTTTCTAAATATGCTCACGTACTTTATCTCCGGGTGTTCACTGAAAGCACTCAGTCTCTCGAGGTATGTTTGGATAATTAGTTTGATATCTTCTACTGGGAGATCCTCCAGTCTAACGTCGTGTAGCGGGGTTTCTGCAACTACTTCGTGAAACCCGAACCCACCCATGGTTTTAAACAAATCACTCTCTATTACCGAAGAAGTACCTTCTTTATCCAGTGCGGGGAACTTGTTGGGAAATACCCTAACCTGCCAGGAAAATTCGGTTTGACTATTCTCATCGCGAATTGAGTAAACTTCGGAGGGGGTATCTTCTTCGTTTCCCGGGCAAAATGGGCAATCCCTGGATTCTTCTCTTGCGTCTTTATTTTCTGATTTACCGGTATAGTCGAACGGTCTCTCTCCCCTTGTCGGGGCAATAATCGTCCAGATACCTTTGGTCACTTCTTTTCTTATTTCTACCATCAATTCCTCCCCCGCCTCTGGGGTTGAGCAATGGTTAGTGTATGCATTAAAGGTTTATAGTCACATTAAAAGGTATGCTCCGACCGGAGTCGGTTCAACTTGAGATCGTCAAGGAGATTCTCTTGAAACCCTGATTTTATGAGAAAATTCTTATAGATTGTGGTCTTTCCTCTTTACCGGTAAAATAACAATGCGGTAGAATATATTCACCTTGGATTTTTTACCGGAGGAGAGAAAAATGATAGACAATGAAGTATTGAAGGCGATTAAAGAAAGAAGGATGGTGTTCAAATTCAAGGATGAGCCAGTGGAGGAAGAAGAGCTGAACGCGGTTTTACAGGCCGGGTACTGGTCGGAAAGTTTTGGGGATTGTGAACCCTGGCAGTTTCTGGTCGTAGAAGATCGGGAGCTTAAACAGCAGCTTTACGAGCTCACAAAGCGTGTTACTATCTATACGGCGGGAATAAAGAACGCACCCTTGACCATTGCAATTGGGATTACCAGTTGTGCGACGAGCCATTTTATCGAAGAGGGCGCCGTCGCGGCACATAATATGGCTCTTGCCGCTTATAGCTTGGGCCTGGGAGCTTATTGGCTCGACGTATACGATCTTGAGAACAGGAAAGATTCGGTAGAAGCAGATGCAAAAAAACTACTCGGCTTCCCCAAGGAGATTAGGTTGACCTATCTCTTGCCACTCGGTAAACCAGACCAGAAAAGGAACGAAACCAGGGCGAAGCTGGAAGATATCGTCCATTACAATAGATTTGGAAACGAGTGATTTCCCAATAAATGTGTCTTTGTAGGCCCCATTCCTCCTAGGGTCTGGGGCCTTCTATTTGTTGCGGGTTAAACGAACGTCTTTTCTAGCTACTATCTTACGTTCCGAACAATCTATCGCCAGCATCCCCTAATCCCGGGTGAATATACCCGTTCTCATCCAGTTCTTCATCCACGGCTGCGGTATAAATAGGTACGTTGGGGTGTTTTTCTGAAAAGTTTTCTACCCCCTCGGGAGCAGCAACAAGACAGAGGAACTGTACGTTTTTCCCTCCCTCTTGTTTGACTAATTCTACGCCAGCCTTGGCCGTTCCCCCGGTGGCTAACATCGGGTCTACAACGATCGTCTGAAATTCACTCAGGGGCTGGGGTAGTTTTTTGTAGTATTCGACCGGTTCCAGAGTTTCGTGATCTCGATAAAGACCTATATGTCCGACCCTCGCTTTGGGCAGGAGATTTAGTACCCCTTCAAGCATCCCGACACCAGCCCGAAGGATCGGTACGAGGGCTACTTTTGTTGCCAAAGTCTGAGAGGTCGTCTTTTCCAGAGGCGTTTCTACTTCCGTCTCTTTGAGTGGGTAGCTTCTGGTAATTTCGTAGACCATCAGGGTGGTCAGCTCCTCCAGAATTAATCGAAAATCCTGATTATCGGTATTCTTATCCCGAAGATAGGTTAATTTATTTTGGATTAAAGGGTGCCTGACTATGTTCAGGTTTTGTCCTTCCATAGGTTTCTATAAAACCTCCAGTTGGGACAGTACGTCCTCTAAAGTGGGATTACCGATCTCCTGTAGCTCGTAGGTTACTCGAGTAGTGGGGACGTCAAAATCGATTAACCGACGGAGATCGATTGGAGTACCAATTATTACACTCTCCGGAGAGCAGTTTTTGATGGTTGCCTGGAGGTCTTCAATTTGCTCTTGCCCGTAGCCCATTGCCGGCAGAAGTTCAGGAATATGGGTATAGGTTTCAAAGGTTTCCACGAGTGAACCCACGGCGTGGGGCTTCGGATCTATCAATTCCGCTGCACCGTATTTTCTTGCGGCTAACGTTCCCGCTCCCAGGTCCATTTCTCCATGAGTTACGGTAGGGCCGTCCTCTATTGCCAACACCTTTTTACCCGAAATAACCGATGAATCCTCTACAGTTATCGGAGAACTGGCCTCAATTATTTGAGCCTTCGGGTTAAGGTTTCTCACGTTTTCCCGGACCTCGTTTACCCCGTCCGGAGTTGCTGTTTCAACCTTATTGATAACTACCAGGTCGGCCATTCTTATGCTCACATTGCCCGGATAATACGTCATTTCGTGTCCCGCCCGAAGAGGGTCGGCCATTACGATGCTGAAGTCGGCCTCGTAAAAGGAAAAGTCGTTGTTACCACCGTCCCAGACTATTACGTCGGCCTCTTTTTCTGCCTGATGAAGGATTTCCTCGTAATCCACCCCGGCGAAGAGGAGGTTTCCTCGATCAATATGAGGTTCGTACTCTTCTCTTTCCTCGATGGTACAGTCGTATTTGTCCATATCATCGTAATTTTCGTAACGTTGAGCTTTTTGCGCCACGAGGTCTCCGTAAGGCATGGGGTGTCTGATTACCGCGACCTTTTTCCCCATGTTTCGAAGTATGTCCGTCACTCTCCGGGTGGTTTGACTCTTGCCGGAGCCGGTCCTAACTGCGGTTATGGATATGAGCGGTTTTTCTGACTTGAGCGTGGTATTTTTCGGGCTAAGGAGTTTGAAATTCGCCCCTGCCGCGTTGACCAGCGAAGCTCTTTCCATAACGTACTGGTGAGGCACGTCGCTGTATGAAAACACTACCTGGTCCACGTCTTGTTCGTTTATTAACTCGGGTAAATCCTTTTCGGCCTCAATTGGTATCCCTTCCGGATACAGGTCTCCGGCTAACTCCGGGGGATATTTTCTCCCCGCGATGTCGGGAATCTGGGCCGCCGT
>JAGXLP010000034.1 GCA_018334615.1 Candidatus Bipolaricaulota bacterium | reverse complement strand
TTTCCCGGGATTGATCCCCGTCCATGTTGAGTACCTGGCGTGACTTCGATCCGTCCCGATATATGGTTAGCCCTTTTAAACCAAGTTTATGAGCAAGGAGGAATGAGTTAAGGATGTCGTCGGGAGTGGCGCTGTTGGGCATGTTAATCGTCTTAGAAATCGATGCAGTGACCCAGTCCTGCCAGCAAGCCTGCGCCATGAGATGATCTGTATAATGAACGTCAAGCGCGGTTACAAAAACCTCTTTTAGTTCCTGCGGAATCTCTTCCAGACCCGCCAGGCTACCATAATTCTTATTTATTTTTTCAAGTAGATTTTCGCTAAAGATTCCCTCTTCCTTGAGGGTTTCCGCGAAGACCTCGTTTGCGTAGTAAAAGTCACCCGCAGTGACGTTCTTTTCGTAAGCGAGGGCAAACTCCGGTTCGATTCCGTGCGACGTATCCGCGATCATCGAAATACTCCCCGTGGGGGCTATTGTCGTCGTCATGCCATTTCTTATTCCGTGGCTTTCTATTTTATCTATGAGACCGTCCCAGTCCCTTTCGTAGTCTTCCTTTTCGTAATATCCGGGTACAGGTATACTTCCCTTCGTATAGCCCGATTCATTGTAGGCGGGGAAGACCCCTCTTTCTTTCGCCAGTTCTACGGATTCGTCCATGGAAAAGTAGGTGAGAGTTTCGGCAAACTGTTCCATCATTTTGTAGCCCTGTTCGGAGTTGTATTTAATACCCAGTTCGTAAAGTAGGTCCGAAAGACCCATCACGCCAAGCCCGATTTTTCTCGTTTCTTTAGTAGCCTCTTCAATTTTTTCCAGAGGAAATCTATTCATGTCCAGCACGTTATCGAGAAACCGAGTTGCGGTCCTAATTGTTTTTTCGTACTCTTCCCAATCAAACCCGTCCTCTCCCAGTAAGTTGTAAAGGTTTATCGATCCCAGGTTACAGGATTCGTAATCATAAAGTGGTTGCTCTCCACAGGGATTTGTCCCCCTTATCTTTCCCTTGGCTGGCTCGAGTACGTTATACTGGTTAATCCTGTCAAAGAAAAGCATCCCCGGGTCCGCCGATTCCCATGCCGAGTGAGAAATAAGCTCCAGAAGCGCCTTTGGATTTTCGTGGGAGACGGCTTTTTTGGTGCGGGGGTTTATCAGTTCGAAGGTAGACTTCTCTTCATCTTCGATGGACTCCCAGAACTCTGCGGTCGTCCCGACCGAGATGTTGAAGTTTTCCAGTTTTCCCTCCTTCTGTTTGACGTTGATGAAATCCTTCACGTCGGGATGATCGATGTTCATTATCCCCATGTTTGCCCCCCTACGTTTACCGCCCTGTTTGACCACGTCGGTTACCGTGTCGATAATTCTCATGAAAGATAAAGGGCCGGATGCTACTCCGGAAGTGGAGGCAACGATGTCACCTTCCGGACGCAATTTCGAGTAGTTGATCCCTACTCCCCCTCCACTCTGAAAGATCAACGCGGCATCTTTGGATGCATCCATAATCTTTCCCATGTCGTCTTCTATGGGTAGAACGAAGCAGGCACTTAATTGGCCAAGCCTGGTTCCGGAGTTCATCAGGGTCGGGCTATTGGGAAGAAACTTTTGGCTGACCATCAGGTCGAAGTACTTTTTCCAA
This sequence comes from Candidatus Bipolaricaulota bacterium, assembly GCA_018334615.1. GTDB lineage: Bacteria > Bipolaricaulota > Bipolaricaulia > M55B111 > M55B111 > JAGXLP01. The sequence continues at coordinate 8,689 of JAGXLP010000034.1, read as the reverse complement.
TTCTGGTGGTATTTGTCGAAATGACCCTCATCGAGGAGGCTCAGGAATTTGGGGAAATCTATTTTGAGATGCCCTTGCTTCGACAGCTCCTCGAATAGTTCCGCCATGGCTTTGAAGGTCCACTGGTTTATGTAATGGTTATCGAAATCATATCTATTTCCGTAATTCCTGAATGAGGATAAATAATCCTCCGTTTTGGGTGAGGTTGTCGCGTTTCCTTTTTCATCAAAAATACGTTCGTCCCGCAGCAAGTCAGGAATCGTGATGTTTGTGGCGACCCGCTCGAATAACTCCTTTGGGGACTCTTTTATTTTTCCTTCGCCGTCCCTCAGCAGGTAACGCGAAGCCAGTACCCTGAGCGCTTTTAGGCTAAATTTCTTGCCAATGCTGCCAATCTTGGTTTTATTTAAGAGCTTTTCTTTTTCTCTTCGTTTCTGTCTATGTTCCTGGCGATAGAGGATATATTTCTTGGCAGTCGAATAATGCCCCTCTTCGATTAGGACCTTTTCCACAGTGTCCTGAATGTCCTCGACTTCGGGGAACTCATCTTTCGAGAATGTGTCGCTCCCGTAGATATCTCTTAAATCATTGGTTACTTTTTCCGCGAGAGAGTCAGCTTGATTTACGGCGTCGGACCCGGCAGCCTGAGCTGCCCTGAGTATTGCGTCTCTAATTTTAGTTTTATCAAAATCTACAATAGATCCATCGCGTTTTTTTACTTTTTTAAGTTCCACTTTTTGCCACCTCGGTATAAATAAGTTTATTCAAAGCGTAAGTTGATACAAGCTGATCGATAAGCGATAAATATCGATAAAATGGCGTCTGATCCGCTATTAGGGAATCATTGGCCCCAAAGTTACCTTCTATTGGGAAGCGACGAGTTTCACATTTGTGTTTAGCCGGTGACTGGTTTAAACTATTCGGGATTAAACCCATGACACAATACTATGTTGAAACTGACGGAAAGATATATCTTGTTGAGGAGAAGGGCAGGTTAAAGTTTCCGCGGTCAAAGGAGAAGATCCCTTTTTCGATTCGACCAAGGGCAAAGATGGACGTTGAATCCAAGGAGGTTGTTTATGCAGAACCGGTAATATCCCAACATCCAAGGAAGTGGTTAAATAAAGAAGATATTCCTCTGATGGATAACGTCGAATCTACCGTAAGAAAGGCGGTCAATTTCTCTCTTCCGCGGGTTGTGGTCGAGGCCGTAATACGTGACCGTGATAGGGTGTTGTTGGTTAAGCCTTCACGAGGATATAACCGTGATTACTGGACATTGCCGGGCGGGTTTTTAGTATACGGTGAGGAGCCGTTGGAGGCGGTTGAGAGGGAGGTAGAGGAAGAAATCAACGTAAAGCCGAGAGTGAAAAGGCTTCTAAACGTATTTAGCGCCATCGGTGACCAGAATAGCTATCAGTGGATCATATTTTATTACCTGGCTGAAATTCCGGGTGAGGTTAGCAAGATTCAACCAAAGCACGAGATAAAACAACTAAAGTGGTGTAACCTCAATAAAGCGGGAGGATCGATTCATAGTTCGTTGATGAAGCGGGGATACGAGCAAGTCCTTGAAAAACTGAACTAGTTTCCTCGATTTTTCAACTCTCGTTCCATGGAAGACGTTTCTAGTTGCGGAGAAGGTAAAATCCTGAAACTGTACTGCTACTGATCTATATAGGGTAAGAGCCGGTTAAAATAACACCACTTCTCCCCGGTTTTTCTTTAACTGCCCCTCTTTTTCCAGCTGCCCGAGGCTTCGGGTCACTGTTTCCTCCGTCATTCCTGCCATGTCGGCCAGCTCTTTTCGGGTGAGGAAGTTAATTGACCGCCCTTCGTCCGACTTTTCGCCAAGGGGAGCCAATTTTTGCAGTATAGAGTGGATCCTCTCCTTTGCGGTCAGCGATATTTGGTTTTCCAGGGTAAGGTCGCGTGATTGTAGTTCTTCAGAGATTAGGTCCATTACGTCAAGTGTAAGTGACGGATTCTTCAGTAGGTGATCTCGAAATGAATCTCTCAATACCTCCTGAAGAGTTGTTTCTACCAGGGCTTTTGCAGTACAGGGCTGGTTTACCACGTGACAGGAAAGGCGATACGTTGAGAAGATATCTTTCGTTAGGAGGATCTGGTAAGTTAATAATTTACCATTTGAGATCCTCTGGGACTGTGATACTCCACCGGACTGGATTCGGTAAATCTTATTGTCGGGCTCACCTTCCTTGTATATCGTCTCACCGTGTTCGTATTCTACCTTTGCTCCCTCGTTCTGGACAAGGATATCGAACAGCTCGCCAAGATTGGAGTACTTTCTCTTTGTCGTCATTTTTGAGTTATCTTTGGTACGCCCGGGAGGATTTGAACCCCCGACCTACGGATCCGCAATCCGTCGCTCTCATCCACTGAGCTACGGGCGCAAGAAAGCTGGCGGAGGAGGTGGGACTCGAACCCACAGGGCCTGCTGGCCTTACCGGTTTTCGAGACCGGCTCCTTGCCAATTCGGTCACTCCTCCTGACTAATTATCGTTCCCAGGGATTAGTAGATCAAATGGAAATCAAAAGCTTCTAAAATTCATCGAACTATTTGCTATTTTACTAATCATAGCTTCAGGTGGAAGGGATTTCAAAAAGACTGTTCTGCCTGAGAGAACCCTAAGTTCCGCGGCAGTTACCGGTGAAATTTTCCGTAGTATTTGACAAGGTTAAATTCAATATGTCATAATTAGCTCCAGTAAATACTTTGGGAAAGCGAGGATAGGATAAGCCGCAGGGACTCTTTTATTTAGTACCTGGTAGATTTGTTAGCGTTCGAAATCTGAAATGTTATAGTTAGGTTGCGGTGTTTTCTTGAAAGACTTAACATAACAAAAATTACGGTGACTGCGAAGTTTTATCGAATTAAATGGCAATCCTGACCACCGGTGTAGGCTTTTTATTTTTATTTAATACGGAATTGAAATAACATGCTAATACATCTGGTGGGCACGAATCAGACGAACTAACTGAAGGAGGTGGATCGTTTGTCGTCAGAAAAATCAGAAATTAAGCCGGTAATATGGATACAGGGAGCTGCCTGTACGGGATGCGCAATATCCCTGATGAATTCTCCTTATCCAAAACTTAAGAACTTGTTGTTGGATGAACTAGTTCCCGGAAAATCGATCGGGTTAAAGTTCATGGCTACCCTCATGGGAGGAACGGGTGAACTGGCTCTGGAAGTACTGGAAAAAACCCGGGCCAAAAAAGACTACCTTCTGGTGGTAGACGGGGCTGTTCCGGTTGGAGCAGAGGGCAAGTACTGTATGGTCGGTGAAGAGTCATTCTCCGATCAAGTTGCTCGATTGGCTCAAGACGCCCTGGCAGTGGTAAATATTGGGACTTGCTCCTCGTATGGAGGAATACCTTCCGGGAATCCTAATCAGACCGAGTCTATAGCAGTTACGGAACACCTGGATGATAAGGGTATAACTACCCCCGCTTTAAATGTCCCTGGCTGTCCTCCCGAACCTAGCTGGTTTGTAGACACTTTGGCCAAGGTCATTATCTCAGGGATTCCTTCACCAGATGAGTTAGACAAAACCGGTCGGCTGAAAGAGGTTTATGGTGATACCATTCACAGCGAATGTCCCCGCCGGGGTGACTTTGCAACCGGCCACTTTGCTCGACACCTTGGAGAGGAAGGGTGCCTGGCCGAAATTGGGTGCAAGGGCCCGTATACAAACAGTTCGTGCCCCAATAGAGGGTGGCACGATGGATTAAATTGGCCCATAGGGAATAATCACCCCTGTATTGGCTGTACTGAGCCAGGGTTTCCCGATGTGATGAGTCCATTTTACGAGAAATTTGGTATGGAGGAAGCCGAAGATATGTACAGGAGGCTAAAGTGAGGCAAATATCAATCGATCCCATAACTCGAATTGAAGGACATTTGAAAATAGATTTGGATATCGATTCAGGCGAGGTGAAGTCCGCCAGAAGCAGTGGAACGCTTTTCCGGGGTCTGGAAGAAGTGCTCTCCGGAAGGGATCCACGAGATGCGTCGAGAATAACCCAGCGGGTATGTGGAGTATGTCCGGCGGCTCATGCAGTTGCTTCGACGTTAGCCCTTGATGATGCATTTGGAATACAGGATAAAATCCCCGCTAACGGGAGAATAATTAGGAATTTAATACTGGGCGGTAATTTTATCCAATCTGACGTATTGCACTTTTACCATCTATCGGCCCTGGATTACCTAAACCCCGAGGACCTTAAAGGGCTGGAATCACACAATTCAGGGGTTAAGGACCTACAAACTTATCTAGAATCCACCGATGGTGCTCCTTTCACTCCCGAGTATTCTGGTGACTATCGCCTGGGTGCGGAAATTAGTGAGGCATTGGCCGGGGACTACTTACAGGCTCTGGAAATAAGAAAAAAGGCACATCAGTTGATAGCTATATTTGGTGGAAAGATGCCACATAATATGGGTACTGTTCCCGGAGGGACAACCAATAAGCCGGATATCGACTCTATAACGAAATTCCGGTCCAGGTTGGGAGAAATTAAGGAATTCGTGAATAATAGGTATCTCCCGGGGATCGTGGAGCTGGCAAAAGGATATAATGATTATTTCGGGGTTGGTCAGGGAGTCTCCAATTTTATTGAGTACGGAGGATTCTATCTCGAGGGATTTGCGGGCTCTCATAAACAAACTTCGAAAGGTTTGGAAGGTGGCGTTATTTCCGACGGAAGCGATTCGGTTAAGGATTACGATCTTAGCCAGATAACTGAGGAAGTGCACCATTCCTGGTATAAAGAGGAAGGGCAGGGACACCCAAGTAAGGCTAAAACTTTGCCAGAAGCAGACAAAGAAGACGCTTATTCCTGGGTTAAAGCCCCTCGGTACGAAGGAAAGCCACATGAAGTCGGACCCACTGCTCGAATGATGATTAATTACTTAAAAGGGAATGAACTTGTAGAGCGTGAACTGGGCCGGGCCATGGATAAAGTGGGAATTGAACTTGACCAGTTACCTTCTGTAATGGGAAGGCATCTTGCTCGAGCCGTGGAATGCAAGTGTGTTATAGAGTTAATGGAAGATTGGGTTGAGAACCTGGAACCCGGTAAGCCTTCTTGTGCTGAATACGAGATGCCGGAGAGTGGTCGGGGCGTCGGTTTGACGGCTGCACCAAGAGGGACATTGGGACATTGGATAGAAGTTGCGGAGGGACAAATCAAGAATTATCAGTTAGTGGTGCCTACTACCTGGAATGCCTCTCCCCGAGATGAGGGCGGCAAACCGGGACCGATCGAGCAGTCACTGCTGGGGACGAATATCCAGGATCCGGAGAACCCACTGGAAGCGGCACGGGTAGTTCGCTCTTTTGATCCCTGCATGGCCTGTGCAGTTCATTAAACTTGTTGTGAGAAGTTAGAACCTGAAATCCCCGTCCACCCGGCGGGGGACTTTACTATAACCGCGTTTAACTGGAGGTAGGTTATATGATATATTCTGAACAAAAACCCTGGGAAGAAATTACCTCCTATTTAGAGGAGGATGAGAAGGTATTTGTTTTAGGCTGTGGTGGGTGCGCTGCAGCCTCCGGAAGCGGCGGCGAGGAACAGGTCGCGGAACTTTCGAGTAAACTTGAAGAAGAGGGGTGGGCAGTTACGGGCTCGAGGGTAATTGCGTTGCTTTGTAATAAGAGCCTGGACGGAATAAAGCTTGCCAGGGACACCGGGCAACTCGAGGAAGCCGACTCCGTTTTAGTTGCTTGTTGCGGAATTGGAATTCAGGCTGTCGGAAAGGTGGTCGACAAGCAAGTTCATCCCGCCAACGACACTATTTCGATGGGTGATTTTCACGGAATCTGGCCCTCCGAGGAAACCTGCGAGCGTTGTGGAGAGTGCCTGCTTGAATACACGGGAGGACTGTGCCCCTTAACGGTTTGTATTAAAGGACTGTTGAACGGGGCCTGTGGAGGTTCACACGAAGGGGAATGTGAAGTCGAGTCGGGCCGCCCCTGTGGCTGGGAACTCATCTACGAAAGATTGGAAGATATCGGCCGTCTCGACCTTCTTGCCACATATAACGAGCCGAAAGCAAGAAAGAAATACGAATATGAACCGGATATGGAACGCAGAAACTCACTGCATTGGGCTATTGAGGCTGAAGAGGGTGATGAACGTGGGTAAGTTTAGGGAAAAAGTACGAGATCGCGAATTCGTGATAACATGTGAGGCCGGCCCTCCCAAGGGTACGGATATTGATGAAATGCTGGAGGAGCTTGACGAAATTGGTTATCTTGTCGACGCTTTCAACGTAACGGACCAGCAAAGCTCCGTAATGAGATTGGGTTCTCTTGCAGTTGCACACCTCATTGAAGATCTTGGACACGAAACCGTTTATCAATTAACCTGCCGTGATAGAAACCGGATCGCGTTACAATCGGATCTGTTGAGCGCTGAGGTTTTGGGTTTGGAAAACGTACTGGCTCTGACAGGCGATTACACGAACCTGGGAGATCACGGAGATGCTATGCCCGTCTTCGACCTGGACTCACCTCAATTGCTGGAGGTAATAGGGCAGCTAAATTCAGGAGTCGACATGAATGGGAATGAACTCAAAGGAGCAACCGATCTTTTCCCGGGTGCTTCCGTAAATCCGGGGGCCGACCCGCTGGAACCCCAGATCTTGAAGACAAAAATGAAAGTTGAAAAAGGAGCCGAATTTTTTCAAACCCAGGCGGTCTACGACTCGGAAGTCTTAAAACGGTATATGGAAGGCCTGCGGGACGAAGGAATAGATGTACCGGTGCTTGTGGGGATCCTCCCCTTGAAATCTGCTGGAATGGCTCGATTCATGAATAAAAACATTGCCGGAGTGTCCGTTCCGGACAATGTGATTGAGTTGCTTGAGGATTCCTCGAATGTCGTGGAAGCAAGTCTGGACGTCTGTGCACGAGTTATCAAAGAAACCAGGGATTTCTGTGAGGGCGTTCACCTGATGCCGATGGGATGGGAAGAATATGTGCCCGAACTCGCGGAGAAATCAGGTATAGCGTAACCGAATACCCCTGATTATAAGAGACAGGCGACGAAAAAAGATCTAAGAGTTGGGGTGGGGGGAACCGCCCCCAGAATTGAGGTTTATTTAGGCAGGGGCTAGCAACGAGGATATGGGGGCGGGTTAATTTTTTGATAGAAGAAAGTTACAGAACGCGTGTTTTTTCAGGAGGGAAAGATGTCGATACTTTTAGACGACTCTTCTAACGTATTAGTTCAAGGAATTACAGGTGGGGAGGGGAAATTTCACAGCAAACAGATGAAAAATTATGGGACGAACATTCTAGCCGGTGTTACACCGGGAAAAGGCGGCAAGAAGGTTAACGGCGTTCCTGTTTATGATAGCGTAAAAGAGGCATGCTCCGAAGTATCGATTGATACTTCCGTGATATTTGTTCCTGCAAAATTTGCCAGTGATGCAATTCTGGAAGCAGTAAATAACGGTATAGAGCTTGTTGTTTGTATAACGGAGAATATTCCTGTCCACGACATGGTAGAGGTATATCACTACGTAGAAGACCTCACGGACTCACGTTTGATCGGTCCCAATTGCCCTGGCTTAATTTCTCCGGGGAAGAGCAAAGTCGGAATATTGCCCGGAGACGTTTTCCGAAAGGGTAATATTGGCGTTGTATCCCGGAGTGGAACTTTGACTTACGAGATTTCTTCCGAATTGACTGACAGGGGGTTAGGGCAATCCACCGTCGTCGGGATAGGAGGAGATAAAATAGTGGGGACGAGTTTTATAGAAGTGATATCTGACTTTGACAGTGACCCCGAAACGGAATTAATTGTCCTCGTAGGTGAAATTGGAGGGTCCGAAGAGGAACAAGCGGCTGAATATATTTCGGAAAATATCTCTACACCAACTGTCGCTTATATTGCCGGATTTAGTGCTCCGAGAGGAAAAAGGATGGGTCATGCTGGCGCAATAGTTTCCGGAGAGGAAGGAACGGCCGATTCAAAGGCAAAAGCTTTAGAAGAGCACGATATTCCAGTTGGCAGAAGCCCGTCAGAGCTGGCTGACCTGGTCAAACAGGCGGTCTGAAGAAGAGATTTAGGAGTCCCGTCACTAACACATATTGTCCAAGATCCTGTTTAAATATATCGAAGCCCGCGCCCCTCTTATACAATTACAGTAGCCTGACCTCATGTTTAAAACTAGAGTAGCCCGAGTCCCCGTCGGGCTACTCTTTTGATTGCAACGTTTTAAGTTCTATCTTCTTGGGTCTTGTCCGAGTCTAGTTGCTTTTTGTTTTACTGACTACCTCTTTTGCTCCCCTGTCGAACGAAGTAGTTGCTGTAATCCCGTTTTCCTCCAGAATTTTCCTTCCCTGTTCCTCGTTCGTTCCCGTCAATCTTACGACGAGAGGTAGGTTTGCTTCCTTGCTTTCAAGTGCTTTGACGATACCGTTTGCGATTTCATCACAGCGAGTAAGTCCCCCGAAGATATTGATGAACACAGCTTCAAGGCCCTTTTTCTCCGTAACAATTTCGTAAGCTTGTTCCATTAATTCCGCATCAGCTCCACCGCCAATGTCGAGAAAATTTGCAGGTGCGCCTCCCTTCTGGCTCAACACGTCAAGCGTAGACATGACCAAGCCCGCCCCATTTCCAATAACACCGATTGTACCGTCTAGTTCGA
>JAGXLP010000140.1 GCA_018334615.1 Candidatus Bipolaricaulota bacterium | reverse complement strand
TCCGATCTGTTGATCATTCGCAGACCCTTCTGGACCATCGGATCGTATTTCTCAGGTTCTATGTTCTTGTTTGCCGCAATTCTGTTTAACTCTTCAGCAAAGAACCACTGCGAGCTCCTGGTCGCAAGGAAGTGCATGAACTCTTTGGCTGCTTCCGGATGAGGGGCGTTTTTGGGTATCATATAGCCGTCCGTCGGGGTCTCTTCCGCTATTGGAACGCTGGCGTCTATGATCGGAAATCGGAAGAAATCAAGGTCCTGCTTGACCTTTTCATCGGATACCACGTCCTGAATAAATTGCCCCATCAGGTACATTCCGGCCTCTTTATTAAACAGGAACTTTGCTCCTTCCTGCCAGGAATAGGACGTGTGGTCTTCAATAAAGTATCCTTTATCAATGAGCTCCTTCCAGTGTTCAAAGACCTTTCTTACCTCGGGAGTATCGTATGACACCTCCCCCTTCATCAGCTTCATGTGGAAGTCTGCTCCGTTTACCCTTAAGTTCAGGTAGTCAAACCAGCCGGCTGCAGTCCAGCGGAACTTAGAACCAATTGTTATGGGAGCGTAACCGTTTTCTTTTAGCTTTTCGCAGACGTCCAGGAACTGGTTCCAGGTGATTGGCTCTTCCAGATTGAGTTCGTTGAAAACTGATTTTCTGTACCAGAATCCCCACCAATACCAGGATTGTGGCAAAAAGTAGGTCTTTCCGTCGAATTGAGAGATTGATTTAAATGCCCGGGGGAAGTAATCTTCAAATCCTTTTCCTTCTCCCCAAATTTCATTAAGAGGCATAATCAAATCTTTCTCGACGAAGGTATTGGCTCTTTCTCCGGCAAACCAGGTTACGATATCCGGACTAGCTTTCTTGGATGGAAGCCATGTCCTAATTAATGTCTTGTAGTCCTCATGGGGATAGGTATTTATGGTCACGTTGAAATCCGGGTGTTCCTCTTCAAATTTCTCTACGAGCTTTGCAAGAGTCTCCTTTGGCGCCGGATCTGCCATATAAGAGTTGATAACTACTTTTTTCTCCGCTCCCATTGCCGCTAAACTAATTCCCATAATGAATGAGATGACAAGAATCGTAACTACAAAATTACTAGAAAATTTTTTCATGATTTACCTCCTGTGTTTTTCTTCTATCAGAATCCTCCTGCATGTAACAAGTGACTCGCTTTTCTGTGAGTTACCACCCCCCAATGGATTCTTTATGCACTTTGTCGGATTATAAGTTCAGTATCGAGCTTTAATTGTTGTAAGTCCGAGTTATCTTTCTCGCCGTCAATTAAGTCTTTTAGAACGTGAAAAGCACGTTTACCTAACTTTTTCTTCGGTATCCTTACCGTGGTGAGGGGAACCTCGAGACAGGTAGAAAAGAACACGTCATCATAGCCGACCACGGCAAGCTCATCTGGAATTTTCAACCCCGCATCCCTGGCTGCCTTAATAATCCCTATAGCAACAAAGTCACTATAGCAGAGCACAGCTGACGGACGGGGAGTGGAAGAGATGACTGCCTTTCCCGTTTCATAACCATCCTCGATCGTCACGTTATTATCCAGCACAAACGAGTTACGAACGGAGAGTTCGTGTTCTTCCATAGTGCTTAAGTAGCCCTGCAGCCGCTCTCTGGAACTTGATATATGGGTCGGACCGTTGACCATGGAAATCCGTTCATGTCCCTTTTCGATTAAATGATTGGTGGCTGATTTAGCCCCCTGGACGTCGTCGGTGACCACGTAATGGGTATCCAGATCGTCAAAATAACGGCCGAGCAGGACAAAAGGCAAGTCCGCTTGTTTAAGGTCCATAATAGTTCCCCGATTCGTCTGAGTCGGAGTAATTAGTAACCCATCAACCTGTTCGGACATCGTAGTTTGAACAGCGGACTGTTCGTTTTCGTAGTTCTCGTCGGTGTCCTGAACGATTATACTGTAACCTTCCTCCCGGGCTGCTTTTTCAATTCCTTTAAGGAGAGCGGAAAAGAACGGATTTAAGATATCGGCTACTATAACTCCAAGAGTGGAAGTTTTGCTGGAGCGCAAACCCTGAGCAAATCGGTTCGGCTGGTAGTTAAGTTCATCTGCAATTCGAAGGATTTCTTTTTTTGTTTGATCGTTGATATCAGGTTTATCATTTAGCGCTCGAGACACAGTATTGATTGAAACATCTGCTCGTTTTGCTATATCCTCCATGGTAACGCGGTCCAAGGTGCCCCCCCTCCTTTTACTTGAACGTTAACGTAAACCTTAACATTAACGTTCACGATCAATATAACAAATTTGAAATAAGATGTCAAGAATAATCTTGCCCCCTAAAAATCTTCTCGCAGGTCTTCCCACCTTTTTTCATTAAAGAACACCCCTTTTTTCTTCCAGAATTCTGTCACAAACCTCGCTTTTTGAGCAAGATGATTGACTGGAAACGTTGAACCATGATCAACCATATTAATTCGATCTAAAGACCTGGTTGGAAATTTACCTATCATTGCTCTTTTTACCAATATTTTGTTATAATAATGAAAATAGGAACATGTTTATTTATAGTGGATTATCGACTCTTAAAATTCCGGAATGGTTTATATGTCAACGCGTGCAAAAGACTGGCTCGTCCAGTCAAAAAAAGATCTCGAACAGGCGAAATCTTCCAGAGAGGCCGAACATCACGAATGGGCCTGCTTTATCGCTCAGCAAGGTTCAGAAAAAGCCGTAAAAGCCCTTCACTTAAGTAAGGGCCAGCAAGCATGGGGACACACCGTAGCGAAGTTAATTCAAGAGTTACCGGCTGAGGTCCAACCGGGGCAAGAAATGATCGAGAAAGCAAAGGTTTTGGATAGTTTTTATGTACCAACTCGTTACCCTAACGGGCACCCAGAGGGAGCCCCGTTCGAGCATTTTGGACCCCTTCAGAGCGAGGAGGCGATAAACTATGCCAGTGAGATCATTGAATTCGTCAGTAATAAAATGGCCTCCCGGGAAGGAAGTTGAAAAATCCCTGAACCAGTGGTCGAATAGATTGAAAAAAGAGAGGGATGACGTAATTCGCATAGGTTATTTCGGGTCATATGCAAAGGGAAACTGGGGAGTCGGAAGCGATCTGGACGTGATCGTTATACTGAATGAATCAGACGA
>JAGXLP010000033.1 GCA_018334615.1 Candidatus Bipolaricaulota bacterium | reverse complement strand
AGGTTTTAGTAATCGTGAGATGTAAATCCAGGAGTTTAAGAAGTCCCCCTTTTGCCTTAAACTGACCTCAGTAGAACGGTTTTGAAGTGTTCCATGAAAGGGTAAGTTTATTTCCGGGGATTTTTATCGTCAAGACTGAGGTCAAAAAGTATGAACCATAAAGAAAAACTAAGGGGGAATTAATGGAGGGAAAGGTTGCGCTTGGAGTAGATATTGGCGCTACCTGGGTGAGGGTAGCAGTTTCGGATACCAGCGGGGAGATTCTGGCAAAAAACAAGGAAGCTATACGGACATCGGGCGAGTTGGAGGTGAGTTCTCAGGTTATAAGGCTTGTGAAAGAGCTAATCGCAGAACTTAGTTTCCAAGAGGGAGACATTATTGGGATCGGTATAGCGTCAGCCGGGCCAATGAACCGGCAAAAAGGAGAGCTGGTTACCCCGTCTAATATTCCACTAGAAGTAGTTCCTCTTGCCGGGCCGTTGAAGGATGAATTTAACGTAGAGGTTGAACTCATTAACGACGGGGTTTCTGCCGTTCTTGCAGAGAGCAGGTACGGTGCCGGACAGGAACGCGAGAACATTGTTTATATCACAATTAGTACAGGCATCGGCGGAGGGGTAATTATGGATGGAAACTTGCTGCTTGGAAAAAACGGGAATGCTGCCGAGGTTGGCCACTTTACCATTGACGAGGAAGAAAAGCTGAAATGCGGTTGTGGACGAAAAGGTCACTGGGAGGCCTACTGTTCGGGTTCTAACATTCCAAATTTTGTCGAGATGAAACTAAAGAACTCGAAGCTTCAAGAAACCAACAGCAGACTTATTGAAATTAAGAAAGAAGGATTTGACGGTTTCCAAGCTAAGGATCTGTTTGATCTTGCAAGAGATGGGGACGAACATGCTCTCGAGCTTGTTGGGGAACTGGGAAGGTTGAACGCCATAGGTTTTGCCACGGTAACCGAAGCTTACGATCCGGAATTAATTACAGTTGGGGGAGGGGTGGCCTTAAACAATCCCGATTTGATTCTGAATCCGATAAAGAGCAAAATAAAAAGGTATACCCAAAATGAGGTTCCGGAGATCCGAATAACCCCCCTGGATGAAAATAACGTCCTTTATGGTGCAATTGCCCGGGCGTTGTCTCTTGTTTGATGAAGTTTTCAGAAATCATCTCTCTAGAACTATAAATAGATCTATATAGTTGTCATTATTTCTCTTTCAATTAAGGTCTATTCCGACACCGGGCTGGGTCGTTCTTTATAACGAGAACCATTCTTAGACATAGTTTGTTTCCAATAACTTGAAATTGTCTTTGCGATGAGGATAGGTGGAAATGAGTTTTGGTAGGATAATTGGTTTCCTGGGGCATGTAGTTCCGATACTGGATTGTACTGAAACTCATATGTATCTATAATTTGAGGCAACAATGCAAGGGCTAAACGAAGTTCGAGACTTCCTAGCGAGACATTCCATTGAAAATAGCTCAATCCTGGTTGCTCTTTCCGGGGGTACTGATTCAATCGCTCTACTCCATTTTCTGCTGGAGTTGAAAGAAGAATTTAACCTGGAACTCTCCATTGCTCATCTGGATCATGGGCTTCGGGGCAAGGCGTCGGAAAAGGATGCTCGTTTTGTCAGGTCTAAAGCCAGAGAAATGGGTCTGAGTGCGACTATAAATAAACGGGAAGTAAGCAGGGTGGTTGATGAGGAAAATCTTTCTCTTGAGGAGGCTGCCCGGGAAGTAAGATATGAATTCCTGTCAGAAATTGCTGACGAACAGGGAGTAGATTACGTTGCTCTGGGGCACAATAGAAACGACCAGGCCGAGACCGTGCTTATGAATATCATAAGGGGGGCTGGACTTCGTGGTCTGGGTGGCATGCAGGAGGTAAAGGGCCGATATATCCGACCACTTTTGAAACTTAAACGTGACGAGATAAAGAATTACATCGAAACAAGAGGATTGGATTACCGTCGGGACAAGACGAACAAGAATACGGATTTCCTCAGGAATAGAATAAGACATGAGTTGGTTCCGGAGTTGGAAGATCACTATAATCCGAAAGTCGTAGAGAACCTCACCCGTATGGCCGAACTGGCAGAAGAAGCCCACTCCTTTATAGAAGACCGGGCGGACGACGTTTCCAGGGATATCAGGATAATGAAAAAAGTAGACGAAACCTGTTTTGACAGAGCTAAACTTTCGGCTCTTAATACCTACCTTCAAAAAGCAGTTATTAGAAAGTTAATTAGTAAAGTGAAGGGTGATCTCCAGGACGTAACTTCTACTCATGTGGATAATGTCCTCTCAAAAATCGGGGACGAACCGGCCAGAACTCGATTGAGTCTGCCGGGTGTAACGTTTACGTTAAACCGGAATACGGCCTGTTTTGTACGAGAATTTAACCCTGGGGGGCAGGAGGAGTTCAGGTACGAAATTCAACCGGGAGAAACTCTGGAGTTAGAAGAAGTCAGTATCAGCATCAATCTTGAACTGGTTTCCAAATCCGAGGAACTAAATCCGGAAAAATACCTCTCTGATAGTTTGACCGAGTTTGTCGATTGGGGTAAAGTTGAACAACCAATCATAGTTAGGAACAGGAATGAAGGGGATAGATTCAAGCCGCTTGGGATGAGGGGAGAGAAAAAGTTAAAAGATTTTTTCATCGACGAGAAGGTCCCTTTCGAGGAGCGAGATAAAGTGCCTATAGTCTGCGACAAGGAGGGAATTATCTGGGTTGTTGGCCATCGGATTGACGAGCGTTACAAACTGGAAGAATCCACCGAAAGAGGATTGTTAATTAAAGCGAGGAAGATATGATGTCGGTTGTGGGAACAGTATTGATATTTTTGGCTGTATTGTCCTTTTTAATTGCAATTCATGAAGGTGGACACCTCATATCGGCCAAACTTACAGGGGTCTGGGTTCATGAATATGCTATTGGATTTGGCCCTAGCCTGGTGAGTAAGAAGATAAGAGAAACTACCTACTCTCTTAAGCCAATCCCGTTTGGGGGCTATGTTAGAATGGCTGGCGAAGACGTTGGCGAGGAAGCGGACCAGGACGAGGAGGTTCCCGAAGAGAGGAAATTCTACTCTCAAAGTCCTTTAAAGAAGATGTTTATCTCGGTCTCCGGCCCGGCAATGAATATAATAGCTGCAGTCCTGATCATGATCCTGGTTGTGGGTGTAGTCGGTAGCCCGAGAATCTCAATTTACGGGTTTATGGAGAATTCTCCCAGCCAGGGCCAGCTCAAACTGGGTGACCAGTTAATTAAGCTTGAAGGAAAGAAACTAACCTCGAGCAACCAGATAGACGCGTTGCTACCGGAAGATAACCCCCGGAAGGTAAAAGTAACCGTTCTAAGGAACGGAGGAAAACTAGAATTTTCGATAAAGCCGAAGTATTACGAAGATTCAGGGAAATACATGCTCGGCGTAAAGCTGGGAACGGCAATGACAAATGAAGTCGCAGGGATTCAGGAGGACACTGTGTTGTCTCGGACGGGCCTTGAACCCGGGGATAGAATAACGGCGATAAACGGCAACCCCGTCAACGGAGGTGCTTCTATTGTAAGTGCCCTTGGGAAACTGGAGTCTGGAGAACAGGTGGTCTTTACTGTAGATAGAGACGGGCGGAGCGTTAATTTGACGGTCTCGCCCGAGGGCCCTGAAGAACTCCTTAAAGGATTCTCTCTGAAAACAATCAGTGATCCGGTAGGACCCGGAACGGCAATAAAACAAGGTTTGAGACAAATCAAGAATATAATTATTTTAACCTATCAGGGTATAAAATTGATAATAAGCGGGAAGATACCGGCTGGGGAAGCGGTGACTGGGCCTGTGGGAATTGCTAACCTGCTGGGGCAGAGTGCT
Source organism: Candidatus Bipolaricaulota bacterium (assembly GCA_018334615.1). Taxonomy (GTDB): domain Bacteria; phylum Bipolaricaulota; class Bipolaricaulia; order M55B111; family M55B111; genus JAGXLP01. The sequence goes on along the minus strand of JAGXLP010000033.1, from coordinate 6,679 downwards.
CGTCGAGGAATGTATTCTCTTTTCTTGATGGTATCGTTGATAAGTTTGAATCTTGGTTTGATAAATCTGGTTCCGTTTCCGGCTCTGGACGGGAGTCGAATCGGATACGCCACTTACGAGTTAATACGCGGTAAGCCAATTCCGCCTGAAAAAGAAGGTTTAATAAATTCCATCGGCTTTCTTATTTTAATTGGCCTGATGATCTTCATAACCTATCGGGATATCATCAAGTTTTTTAACTAAGCTCGATTTCGTATGGAAATGGTTTTCAAATCTTAGGTATTGTATAGGTCAGGGAGGAAAAGTCTAATGGACCTATCTAAAGAAATTGTGATGGAAAAGGTTGAAAAACTGACACCCAGCTTAAGACAGTTTAGACTGGGTTTTCTGCTGTTTTTTACTCTGACTATGCCCCTCGTAATCTATCTAGGAAATACGGAATACGGTTACACCAAAACGATTTATACCTTTGTCTATATTTCTTTCCTTGTCATACTTTGGCTCACGGAGTTATTTCTGGATGAAAAAAAGGAGATCTCCTTAACCAGGTTATCTCTTCCCGTCGGCTTGCTCGTCCTCTCCGGCCTCCTATCTCTCATAAACGCTCCAAGCAAGGGAGTAGTTCTCCAGGGCCTTGGATTGCTGGTGTACTTTTATTTAATATACCTCCTTATGGTAAATACGGTACGGACGGAGAAAGAAGCAAAATACATTTTAATTGCCCTCATTACTTCGGGGTTCGGGGCAACGGTCTACGGGCTCCTGCAGTACCTCGGTATCGCTAGAGGGGCCCATGGTTTTGCCGCCAGGGCCGGTTCTATTATTAGCGTAATGGGTAATCAGAACTACCTGGGTGGGTTTATCTCTTATATTTTCATCCCCACGTTCGCCCTGATCTTTCTGGTAAAATCGAAAATTATTAAGGTATATCTCCTCCTGACTCTGGGGTTGTTCTTCTTTTTGCTCTTCCCGATTGGGGCTCGGGGAGCCTGGTTGAGTCTGGTTTTTGCTTCCTTGGTTTTTGCCGCGGGTTTGCTTTATTACAAGCCCGTAAAAAACCTCCGGGTAATTGGGATAACTTTGTTGGCTGTAGTGCTTGTTCTCTTTGTGGCTTATCTGTTTGCCTCCGCTCCCGGACCGTTAAATTCTGTAGTGTCCTACTCTGCCACAGAGGAAGAAAGTGATTCGAGAGGAGTTCTCGATAAGGTCATTAGTCCACTGGTAGAGGAGCTGGTGGAGAAAGGTGGTGCCCGGGTTGAGGACTGGTACATTGGGCTGCAGATGTTAAAAGATCACCCCATCGTTGGTATTGGTTTAGGCAATTACAAGATTAAATTTCTGGAGTATCGGGGAAAGTTTCTAGAAACTGGGAAGGGAAAGAATTTCGGCGATTTTATCCCCAGAGGGGCCCAGGCCCACAACGAGTACGTCCAGTTCACCGCAGAACTGGGAATAATTGGTCTGGTTGCTATTCTGGCGGCAATAATAATTCTTTTAATTAACGTCTTTGGCAGGATAGGTTCCCCTAATAAAGGGACGACAAGAATACTGGGTCTGGCTCTCGCAGGGGGTGTGATAGGCTATATAGTTCATTCTGGCGTCAGTTTTCCCGCCCACCTTCCGGCCTCCTCGTTTGCATTTGTAGTATTTCTTGGGTTGATAAACTCGGAAGCGATAGGCGTTTCCGAATATAGAATAAAACTTTCAGGATTGTATCGTTACCTGGCTTTGCTCGTAATTTTTGCCTTCCTGCTTACTGTAGCGGTATTCGCTTACAGGGACTGGAGAGCAAACGTACTAATGGGAAAGGGGAAAGATCTAATTCAGCGTGGCAATTATTACCTGGCTAAAGACCGGCTGCAGAAAAGTCTTGCTCTCGATTTCCAGCCTCGACAGACTTATTATTTTCTCGGTTTGGCAGAACAGCAGCTGGGCAACGAAGGGAAGGCTCTGGAATATTTGGAGAAATCCATAAATAAGTTTGAACCGTACAACCTTTTCCTTCAGCTCGGAGCCCTTTACCAGAGTCAGAACGAGCTGGACAAAGCGAAATGGGCTCTGAATAAATTTCTAAAACTGGGGGCAAAAGAATCCCTGGAGCTGAGGGCGGAATACTTTATGGCCACGATATCCATCCGGCAGGGAAATGTTGGAAAAGCAGAGAAGGTCCTGAAAAAAATCTTAAACCGGGACCCTAAATTCGAGAGGGCGGTTATTCTTCTGGGTGATATAGCAGATTTCAGAGGGAACGAAGAAAAAGCAAAAAAACATTGGCAAAAAGCCCTTGGGATAATAGAGGAAAAACTGACCAGGGTTAACCAAAAACTCTCCGGTGAAGTCAGGGTTGAGGATTTAGGTAAACTAAGGCAGGAAAAGGACAGTTTGACTAAGAAAAAAGAACAGTTGACCGATAAGCTGGAAAAGCTTTAGGCACTACGCGGAGGATTTAATGAGTTTAACTGAACACCTGGAGAAATTTAGTCCGAAAAGGGAGTCGGATAAAATCGAAGAATTCTTGATTCGTAAAAGATCGGAGATTGAATTTGACGAGGCAGTAATCGGGCTGTCAGGAGGACTCGACTCCACTATTGTCACCGTTCTGGGAGAGCGGGCTTTTTCAAATGAGAATATTGAGGTTGTATTTCTCCCCGAGACGACGACTCCCCGACGGGATTGGGAAGACGTCAACTTGCTGGAACGGGAATTCGACTTAAGTGTTCGGGTAATTGAAATAGACGAGTTTGTCTCCGCCTATAAGAAAAAAATGACCGAACTGTCCAAGCTAACCGAGGCCAACCTCAAACCAAGGATTCGGATGACCCTACTTTATGCCATTGCTAACCAGAATAACGGTCTCGTAGTTGGAACGGGTAACCTATCCGAGTGGTTGCTGGGGTACTTTACTAAATACGGAGATGGAGCGGCGGATCTGGCTCCGCTTAAACACCTTTTTAAAACAGAAACGAGGGAACTGGCTCGATTCCTCAATATTCCTGAGGCCATAATTTCCAAACCGCCGTCTGCTGGTTTATGGGAGGGGCAAACAGATGAGGACGAACTTGGCGGAACCTACGATGAGATAGATGAGGTGCTTTACTGCAAGCACGAGCTTGATTTTTCCCTTGAAGAAACAAAAAAGGCAGTTGAACTGGACCCTGAGTTCGTAAGCCACGTTTTCGACCTGGTGGAAAAATCAACTCACAAAAGGAAACCACCGCCAAGTCTGACTAGAGCACAAATAGGGTAGCCCGGAGGATATTGCCGGTTTAGGCGAATTACCGAGTACGAATAAATGATAAAACAGTTGAAGGCAGGAGGTCGAATGAACTATTCAATCTGGAAGACGACCGTTATCGTTTTATTTCTATTTTTGGCTCTGGGCCAGGCAGATGTTGCAGCCAACCCTGACCCCGGGGAGCCTGTTTACGGGGGGACACTGAGGGTTGCTCTTCCCGAAGAGCCGCCGGGCCTGGATCCTACCACTAACACGTCCGCCGTGATTGACCGCGTTCTCTATAACAATGTTTATCAGGGGCTGGTCAGGGTAAATAGAGACGGAGAAGTGGTCCCTGCGCTCGCTAGAAATTGGGAAATCACCGAGGACGGTACCCTGTACCGGTTTTACCTGCGAGAGGGTGTCAGGTTCCACAACGGAAAAGAATTCACAGCGGCCGACGTTTTATTCACCCTGAACAGGGCAAGGGGCGAGGAGATCACCGTGCCCAACCCGGAGTACTTTGCCCCAATAGAAGAGGTTCGCTCCATTTCGCCTTTTACGGTAGAGATCAAACTCTCTCGCCCAAACTCCTCCTTTTTATTTGACATGGCTCGTGGAGACTCCGTCATGCTTCCGGAAGGAGTCAGCGACCTAAAGGCTCGTCCGGTGGGTACAGGTCCATTCGAGTTTGTCAGGTGGAAAAGCGGGGATAGCGTGACTTTATCCAGGTTTGAAAGCTACTACGACGAAAAGATACCTTACCTGCGCAAGGTCGTTTTTGAGTTTATCGGAGACCCAAGTACTCGAATTGCCGGATTAAGGAGCGGTAGAATTGATGCCATCCCTTATCTCAGCAGCCCGGAACACGCGCTGACTATAAAGGAGGAAAAATCTCTTAAAGTTCTGGAGGGAGTTACCACCTGGGAGGTAATTTTGGCCATGAATAACTCTGACGAACGCCTGGCCGACCAGCGGGTGAGAAAAGCGGTAAACTACGCTATAGATCGCTCCGAAGTAATCGAGGGTGCGGCTTTCGGATTTGGCGTGCCGATAGGGAGCCATATGAGCCCTTCGAACCCAAATTATCTTGACCTGGCCTGGCTTTATCCTCACGATCCGGAAAAGGCTCGGTCTCTACTAAAAGAAGCCGGTTACCCTGACGGATTTAAAGCCGTATTAATTCTCCCGGCAAATTACGAACTGGAACTACGATCAGGAAAAATTGTGGCCGATCAGTTGGGAGAAGTGGGGATAGATCTGAAGATTAAAAAGTACAGCTGGGGACAGTGGATCGAAAAAGTATTCGGGAACGCCGAATACGATTTTACTGTTATGGGTCATGCGGAAGCGTTTGACATCTCGATTTATGCCAATCCAGGTTACTACTTTAGATACGATAACGAGAGATTTCAGGAAGTAATCCGTAAAGCCGAGAGCGAAACGGATGAAGAAACCAGAAGAAAGCTCTACTCCATTGCGCAGTGGATAATTGCTGAAGACGTTCCTTCAGGGTTTCTTTTCTCCGCCCCCAGCCTTCCGGCAATGAGTACCAGAGTCCAAAACTGGTGGAAGGATTACCCACTTCCAGTAGTTGACGTCACGGAAGTTTGGAAAGAGGGGTAAAAATAATTCTCCTTCCTTACACATGTTAGGTTACTTTTGTAGAAGGATACTGGAACTCCTTGTCACGCTCTTCTTTGTTTCCCTGATAGTGTTTTTCGTACTTAAGGTACTTCCGGGTGATCCGGCGCAAATTATTTTGGGGGTTAACGCTACACCGGAGAGTCTGACAAATTTACGAAACGAACTTGGGCTCAACCAACCCATCTACCAGCAATACGGGCATTGGTTAAAAGGACTTTTCACCGGCGACCTTGGGGATTCCCTTTTTTACGGTAAAAGTGTAAGTCACCTAATATGGACGAGATTACAGGTTACTCTTCCCCTTACCGCGCTCGCGACCCTCCTGTCCGTAGCCATTGCTATCCTGCTTGGAACGTACGCTGCAACCCATCACGGGGGGGCAAAAGACTTTGGAATTGTCGTTCTGTCCCAGCTGGGCATGTCGGTACCGGCTTTCTGGCTGGGAGTACTTGCGCTGCTTTTTTTCACAGTAAAGTTTAATCTATTACCATCCGGAGGATTTACTGAGTGGGGTATCAATCCGCTCAACGCGATTAAATCTCTTATTTTACCGGTGTTGACTCTTGCCGTAATTCAATCCGCGGCTTTAACGAGGATGACGAGGTCGGCTACACTGGAGATCCTATCTCAGGATTTCGTTTCAACGGCGAGAGGTAAGGGGTTGAAGGAAGGCAGCGTCATATATAAGCACGTACTGGGTAATTCCCTTATCTCCATTCTAACTCTTGTAGGGTTGCAGATTGGACAGTTGCTCGCCGGAGCCGTGGTTATTGAGTCCGTGTTTCATCTACCCGGTCTTGGCCGGTTGCTAATTCTGGCCGTACAGCAGAGGGATCTACAGCTAGTTCAGGGAATTGTTACCCTTCTGGTCGGGGCGATCATCGTAATTAACTTTATAGTGGACCTGGTTTACTCCTGGCTGGATCCCCGTATAAGGCTGTCTTGATGATTATCGTGAGGAGGGTATGAAGAGTATGGGGAAAAACTGGCTAGAAAAGTTTCCCAGGAGGTGGGCAACCCCCCACCTCCTAATTGGTGGGGGGTTGATTTTTCTTATACTTGTCTTTTCAATTGGGAGTTTTATTGCCACCCCGCACGACCCTTCTAAGATGAGCATCGAAGACAGGTTAGGTTCACCCTCGAAAACTCACTGGTTTGGTACCGATCAGTATGGCAGGGATCTATTTAGCAGGGTTGTGGTTGGATCAAGGAATAGTCTGGTTGTCGGTTTTGTCGCTGTCGGGATGGGGATTCTTATTGGAGTTCCCCTGGGAAGCTTTTCCGCTTACCTCGGTAAGGGGTTTGACTCGGTAATAATGAGGGTAATGGATATTCTTTACGGGTTTCCCCCTGTAATCACTGCTGTATTAGTTACCTCTATTCTCGGTCCCAGTTTGATCAACTCAATCCTCGCCATTGGTTTATTTAACATTCCGATATTTGCCAGGATTACCAGAGGAAATTTCCTTTCCCTGAAGGAGCGCCAATTCGTCGAAGCGGCAAGATCTTCGGGAAGGTCAGAACTGATAGTGATAACCCGCCACATTTTACCCAACCTGAGTTCGCCAGTAGTTGTCCAGGCGGCTACACAATTTGCGTTAGCTATACTGGCAGAAGCAGCCCTGAGTTACCTCGGACTGGGTGTCCAGCCGCCTCATCCTTCCTGGGGCTTGATGCTGAAACAGGCTCAAACGTACATGAGTTTATCCCCCTGGCCTGCTGTGTTTCCCGGCCTCTTCATCGTGCTAACGGTACTCGGCTTCACGCTTACCGGGGATGGGCTCAGGGACCTTCTGGATCCCAGATTATCCAGAGAAC